>JBAXDX010000024.1:0-34251 GCA_037140715.1 Ignavibacteria bacterium | reverse complement strand
AAGTGCAGAAATAGTCTAAATTCGACACTTTTAAAATTATGCTGAGTAGTTACTATTTTTCTATAAAATCAGCTTGCTATGTTAATATAAACAGAATATGAACCGGTAACCCGATTGAGATTGAAAATCGAAATAAACACAAGGGAACATTTTACCAGATACGGATACAAAGAATTAAGCCATGTTGTAGAAAGTGATTGGTTCGCAGGTGAAAGTAAGATAAAGACATTCATCATCGAGGAATTACTTGGGACTAAACTTCGCGCACTTTATCAAAGAACCAAAGGAAGGGATTTGTTCGACCTTTGGTTTGCAATTAGTAATTCAAAACTTGAGATTCAAAAAGTAATCGATAGCTTTAATTTTTACATGGAAAAAGAAAATCATTTTGTCTCTAGTGCGGAATTCATTTCTAATAGCTTGACCCGATGCTTAAATCCCTGTTATTATTCTTTCTGAATTCCTTCAGACAGTCTGGTTTTTAGTTTAATAAAAAATCTTCTGCTTAGCCGGAAAGAACGATTATTCATTGTTAAACCAGAAACAGTTATCAAATGGCACAGGGAAAGTTTCAGAATTTACTAAAAATGGAAGAGCAGGAGAAAAGAGGAAGACCAAAGATTGATAAAGAAGTAACAGACATCATTCGACAAATCGCAAATGATAATCCGCTCCAGGGTGTTCCAAAACGAGGCGGAATAATTATACCCTGGTCGAAATCATTTTTCTATGCGGAGAGTCAGGGATTCGAACCCCGGAAGGACTTGCATCCTTAACGGTTTTCAAGACCGTCGCATTCAACCACTCTGCCAACTCTCCGTTTATATTGCAAGTGCAAAACTTATAGTGCAAATATATCAAAATGCTTTGTCATTGCAAACGAAAAATTTGTTGAACCCTCTTTTCGGCTGCCACTTCCTGAATTGTCTTTAGCTGCGCTCCATTAAACTGCCCGTAACCCGGTCTGTTTGCCGGGACTTGAAATATATATTCAAAAAAGGCTATCCCAGCCAGCTGACTAAAACTACTGCCATTAATGGCTTGTCCCTGTACTTTAGATGCCCGTATCATGCAAAGGTCATAAAGACATTTGAAATTGTTAAGAGAATAATTGTTCGCATTTTAACTTGTTTCGCTTTATTTTTGAACCGGACGTAAACTTAATTTATTCTTCTCTTATATAAAAGAGAAAACATAAACAATTTTTGTGAACAGTTTCGATTTATCAGGGAATGATCTCATGGAACAGTATAAACGATTTGCTAAACTGCTTGCTTCTGAAAGTAGTAAAATTATTAAGAACTATTTCCGTACTTCATTTAATGTGGAGATAAAGAGCGATGAGTCTCCGGTTACTATCGCGGATAAAAAGGCTGAAGAAATAATGCGGGAATTAATTATGAAGGAATATCCTGAACATGGTATTCTTGGCGAGGAATTCGGCAAATATAACGAAAATGCAGAATATCAGTGGATATTAGACCCGATAGATGGCACCAAAAGTTTTATCTGCGGTACTGTAACATTCGGAACATTAATAGCATTGCTTAAAAATGGAGAACCGGTACTTGGAGTTATTAATCAGCCGGTACTAAGTGAATTTCTAATTGGAGATAATCAGACAGCTATGTTAAACAATGTCAGGGTTGCATGCCGTAATTGCAGTAGCCTCTCTGCCGCTGTCCTGCTGACAACGGACCATCTTAATATCGCACGATATCAGAATGCTGCAAAATTTGACAAATTAACAAAGAAAGTAAAACTCTATAGAAACTGGGGAGATTGTTACGGGTATTATCTGCTTGCAACAGGTTATGCGGATATAATGATTGACCCGGTTATGTCTGTATGGGATTCTATGGCGCTTATTCCGGTCATCCGCGGAGCCGGCGGGATTATTACGGATTATCATGGCAATAATGTTGTTACAGGAAACAGTATTGCGGCTTCAGTAATGAACATTCACAATGAAGTTATTGATATTCTAAATTCTTAAAGACAGCTTATGAAGAATTTATCGTTTTCGTCCGGCTTTGGAACGCATCCTGACCGGACTCACTTCTTTAACTGATACAGCAATACTGTCTTTTTTAATAAATCCCTCTTTTATCAGATTGTCCATCGATTTATAAAGCCTTACCTCTACTTCATAAGTGTCGAAATATCCACATGATTCAATCCGAATCCCGTTTATCCCTTTGGCAAGTTTTACCTTTGCAATAAGTTTATTATCGTATATCAGGTCATTATTAGCCACCTGCTTCTTTTTAGGTATATTCTCAAGCGCCCAGGAAATTCCCTTTATAGCATTATCGTAAGCCCTTTCCATAGTTGAATCCGAAATGCTCTGTGCCGTTATAACTACAGGGAATAAAAGCAAAAATATAAATCTTAACATCGATTCTCTCCTGTGATTTTATTTAAAATAAGGAATAATCTTATAATAAAGCATTCAGCACAGAAAAGAAAGATGAGCCTTGTCGAAACTGATAAAATCAGCAATGAAAGGCTGAGATAATATGGCGGACTCCGGAAGATTTTTCTCTTTAAAACACAAAAGCCCCGCAGATGCGGGGCTTTTATTCAGCCAATTTATGATTAAGCTTCAACGATAGCTTCAACTGCGCATACTTCAGCGCATGATTTGCAGTCATTGCATAATTCAGGGGCTATAAAATTATGATCGTCTGAAACAGCTGGCTTTGTTTCTCCGTTTATTTCATAAGTTTCACCTGGATTATAAATAGCATTGTTGTCACATTCTTCTATACATGCCGAACACTGGATACATTCATCTGTAATAACCATTTTGTACTCCTTGTTTTATAAAATTATTGTTTATGAAAATTTATTTTATCTGAGGATTAAGTATTATATCTATGAGAATTAGTACCGGAAGAACAACCCTGTTGTATAATTCTATTAAAAAATAATCATCCGCAAACAGACCTGAAAATAATTACCAGATAAGAAAGGCAAATATTATACCATAGCCTAAAGCCCATATCTTCCGCATTAATATGCGGGCTGACAGGATAGTGGAAATAAATGTAAAATAGCCAATAAGCGGGGACTTAAGCTTTTCCTTTCCCCAATGGATCCCAAAGAGCGTGCTTATTACCAAAAATTTCATCTCATTTATATTAATTCTCTTCTTGAATCTAAGAAAAATATCGCATCAATTAGTACCCCTTGGAAAAGTTACTTTTTACCGGACTAATAACCGGAAATAGCACCTGTCTATTCAGAATACGCCTGCGACAGACGCGTTGCAGTAATGGCATCTCCCATCGTTAAGTTTGCCGGATATGATACTGTGCCAGTCCCGTTCTATTAACGGCTTATGGCATTCGGGGCAACGGGTGGTTTGTCCTTCTGTATTGCGTATGTTGCCGACATAACAGTATCTGATGCCGGCGTTAAGCGCAATCCGGCGAGCCATGTTAAGAGTCGTCTCAGGAGTGCGTATTTTGCCGGTCATCTTAAAATCGGGATGAAACGCAGTAAAGTGAAGTGGTATTGAGTCCCCCAGGTTTTCTGTTATCCATGCGCACATTCTTTTTATCTCATCTTCTGAATCATTTTCACCCGGTATAAGAAGCGTAGTTATTTCGAGCCATATTTCCGTTTCATTTTTCAGCCATTTAAACGTATCGAGAACCGGAGCAAGATGGGAATAAGTCAGTTTATGATAAAACTCCTCGGAGAATGCTTTAAGGTCAACGTTCGCTGCATCGATATACTTATAAATATCTTTACGCGCTTCCTTGCCGATATAACCGGATGTTACCATAACGGATTTTATTCCATCCTGCCTGCCAAGTCGGGAAATATCAATGACATATTCCCCGAAGATTGTCGGATCATTGTACGTATAAGCTATAGACGGGACGCGATGTTTCTTAGCAAGGGCTACGACAGCCTCCGGCGTAGCACTAAGAGAATTTTTATCGGCAAATCTCGCCTTGCTTATCGACCAGTTCTGGCAGAATTTACAGCCGAGATTACAGCCCGCAGTCCCAAAGCTTAAAATCTGCGAGCCAGGATAAAAGTGGAACAAGGGTTTCTTTTCAATCGGGTCAATAGCAAAGCCGGTCGGGTGTCCGTAGCCCAATGAATATAATTCGCCACTGATATTTTTTCTTACATAACAAAATCCGGTCTGTCCATCGCTTAGGGTGCAGTATCTTGGGCAGAGAGTACAGAGTATCCTGCCATTTTTAGCTTTTTCCCACCATTTTGCCGGAGTTAATTTATCCCTGATCATCACTTTGCCAAATAATCTTTGTTACTAACATTCCGCTTCGCGGGGTGTACCACAAATTCTCCTCATAATCTTAATCATACTCGCTTCAGTTTGTCGTACCCTTGCCAGGTATCCCTGGTCTTAACAGAATGTGAGTCATTTGAACCGGCAGATGAAATTTGGGAATGCCCCCCTGTATTAAATCTTTCGATTAATGTTCTGAGATTACTTGTCAGACGGTCGAGGTCTTCGGCCGCGTGGGCTATCTGCTCAATACCTGCCGAAGACTCCTGTGTAATGGCCGAAATAGCTTCTATATTTTCACTTATCTCTTCACCATCGACAGACTGTTTTTCGCCTGCAAGCGCTACCTGGTTAATGAGTAACGTAACTTTTTCAGCCCCTTCGATTATATCAGTTAAAGCTTTCCCTGCCTTTTGAGCAAGCACTTTACCTGCCTCAACTTCCTTGGTGCCCTTCTTAATAGATTCGATGGCGCTCTGTGTATCCTGCTGTATCCGTTTAATCATTACCGCAATTTCCTTTGTAGCCTTAGTAGTTTTCTCAGCAAGTTTACGGACTTCATCAGCCACTACGGCAAAGCCCCTGCCCTGTTCACCGGCTCTTGCTGCTTCAATTGCCGCATTAAGCGCAAGCAGGTTAGTCTGATCGGCGATATCGTCAATTACCTGAATGATTTCGCCAATCTGATAGCTTTCTTTGCCAAGGTTCTGAATCTTGGCGGCTGAAGTAACAACGGCTTCGGCCACCCGCATCATACCTTCAATAGTATCAAGCACGGCCCGTCCGCCCTGCCTGGCTTTATCCCCTGCCTCACGAGCGGTAGCTGAAGCAATCTCTGCATTTTTGGTATTATTTAAAATTGACCGGGTCATGTGCTCAACGGACGATACGATTACCGAAGCATCATTTGCCTGTGAGCTGCTTCCGCTTGCCATTTCCTCAGCGCTTGCAGAAATCTGGCTACTGGCACTGGCAGTTTCTTCAACCGCCTCAACGAATTGCTGCACCATAATCCTTAAATTTCCCACAGTCTTATTAAATCCCTTAAATAAATTACCAATTTCATCAGTTGTATTTGATTCAAGTTTAACAGTCAGATCTCCGCCTGAAAACTTGTCCATTGCAGCAAGCATTTTCCCGACAGAATGAGCCAGGTAAACATTCTTTTCTTCAGACTGTCTGACTGCTTCCTCAACCTTGCTCTTTTCGGCTTCCAAAACAGCTATGTTACTTTTTATATTATCAGTCATATTGTTAAAAGCATCAGCCAGGAGTCTGGTTTCATCTTTAGTATTCAGATTTAGTTTTACCGAATAATCCCCGTCTGAAATCTTCTGTGCTGCTTCCGCGAGGTGACGTATCGGATTTGATATTTTACCAACAACGAAAAATGTCAGCAGGAAAAAAGGAAGATAAATCAGCAGCCCGGCTATAATATTTTCAAGCAATGATTTAAGCAACGCATTGTGCAACTCCGATACTGAAATATCAGCACCGATAATATACGGTTTGCCTTTGGGAGTAGTAAAAGAAATCAATACCGAACGCTGAGTTCCCCATCTGTCGGTTTCCTCTTCATAGTGTGTCCTGTTTTTCCCAAATCCTTCTTTCAGGGTTTCGGTGGCTTCAGTATAACACTGATAAAAAGGAGAATATTCCTTTTTGCGCATTTCCTCATCGGTAGCACTCGAAGCCGTAAAATAAACACTGCCATGCTCCTGAACCATTGAATAAATATATTTTAGTCCCAGCTTTTTGGTAATAACATTCAACTTATCAATATTTCGTAAATGTTCCGTCTCCGGGACTGAAGTGGAATCCTTTATCCTGTCATGAAAATCATCGCCAACCAGATAATACGCGCTGTAAGCTCCGGCCAAAAGTTTGGTATCAAGGGACTGCTCAATCGCATTCTTATCATTCAGATATGAATAAATTGTATAAAATGAGACCATTATCAGTCCAAAAATCGAGACAAGAAGGAGTATTTTTTGCTTAATCCAGAGCGAACTGAATTTATTGCGGATTAACATTGACGACATAAATTGTTCCCTGATAAAATGAAGAAATTATGATGAATTAATTATACAATATGGATATTATTCTATTTGTTATAACAGCAGACCGGATTATTAACTCATGTTACGCAAAATTCATCCGAACTATGATTTATATGATAACATAATCCGCATGAAATGAATAATAGTTCTGACATTTTTGCGTAACATGAGTTTATAAGTCCGGAACTGATAATTATCGGTCCGGAACCGATATTTATCAGCTCAGAACCCAGAAATATCGGTTCAGAACCCAAAATTATCTAAACTGTGATTCTGATGATTTCCATGACTACGCAGTCAGAATGAAATGAGTTATTCAGTATAATGCTTAATTACATTCACTACCGCCCGCTCACAAACCTTACAAAATGGCTTGTTTCCTTTACTAAACATAAGACAGTCGAGCATTGAACGGTAAAGACCCTTAGATGCATAGCCCGCGCCTTCGAAGGCGCCAACCTGATTCCGGTATCTGCTATGCTGAAGACAACTGTCCATTTCTAAAGCGTATGACCATGAAAGCTTCTCCGATTCTTCCTCTGCTTTTGCAGTCTCCGCATCTGAGGCACCGGAACGTTTCATCTCTGCAATTTTCTTATTCAGTTCATGCCTTATCTTCTGATATGCAAGGTCAGTTGAATCATAGACTTCCTTTTCCCAGGGTGTTGGCAATTCGATACCCTGCGTAATAAGGCTTTTCCATTTTAATCCGTCCGGGTTTAAAAGCGCCGTAATATTAGGTTCTACCGGCTCAACGCCTTTAGGATAGAATTCGTTATACACAACATCGGAGGTATAATACTTCATCGGCAAGCCCGGCGAATGAATGACCAGACTCATGAAGGAAAAGATATTCATGCCACTGGTTATCAGAAGTGAACGTGCAGAATAAGTTATAAATACCGCCGCCGCCGTAGCGGTTATGATTGACCATAATATAAATAGCATCATACGGCACATGTGCCGCGAGGTCGCGCATCGCCTTGTTATCTTCTGTCAGCAGATAGCGTTCAGAACCGAGAGAGCAGAACGTTGTGTTTAACGCAGTATTCCTGAAAGAACCGTGGTCAGGCTCATCGCAACCACTTTCCATTGATGGTTTGAATACACCATAAATATTAAAGTCATGCTTCATCGACTTATAAGGCTCATTACTAAAAAATACTTTGGTGAACCTGTCCAGATCATTCTTAAACTTCTGTTCTTCCTCTGCAGTGTAACCTTCGCCAAGAATCACAATATCTGCCTTCTGATGCGGGTCGCCCCCTTTGGCTGTCTGATAGACCTTTACATCTTTATCCTTAGGTTCTTCTTTAATAATAGTAAGAGAAGCGGGATCAATTTCAGACGTAAATACCGGACTGAGATTATTCTCCCTGTCGCGCAGTTCAACGATAAAATCGATTTTGTTCTTCGGATAAGGTATCAGTACGGATTCATGGTAAGTTCGTTTAATGCCATTTAAGGCATCTTTCGTAGTTTTATATTCACCGAAGTAGCTGTCGAAGCCCTTCGAGTAAATAAGTTTTTTAGTAGCCTGGTCATAAATCTTTATATAATAGCGCCCGTTGTTAAATTTATCAATGAGGTTTTTCCTGCTTCCTGCCCAGATGCCCTGGCAGTAGATTTTATCAATTGTTACCATTTCGCCTGATGAATCTCCGATATGGAAATAGTCAATCCGCATTGTCTTGTCGATAAAAAAGTCATCGAACTTTATTGCTTCCCGCGCGTTTACTATCAATGGCAGCAGAAAAGCAGCCAGCGCAAATAAACATGAATATTTCATCTTTAGAACTCCTGACAAATATTAACCGATATTAGCGCCCGTTATAAATTCTTTCATAAGCCAGGGCGCATGGAACGGGCAGGTCCATTTTCAGTACAAAAAAAAGACCGGTGTCCGTTCCCGCTTATTATATTTTTACAGGTCTAATTCATTCCAGGCTTTTAGAGCATCCTCATTTCCATTCTGATGTGATTTTTCAATCCAGTAGGCAGCTTTTGCCAAATCTTTCGGAACTCCTTTACCCTTAGAATAGCAATACCCAAGATTTAGCTGGGCTTCAGCATTTCCCTGTTTGGCGGCTCTCTCCCACCAGTATATTGTTTTATTAAGATTTTTTGTAACTTCCTTACCTAAGAAATAGGCAAACCCCAGATTTAATTGTGCCTCTGCTAATCCCAGTTTGGCAGCTTTTTCCCACCAGTATACTGCTTTTCCATGGTCTCTTAAAACTCCGTCACCTGAATCATAGCAAAGTCCCAGATTAAACTGGGCTTTCGCATTGCCTTTTTCGGCAAGTGTTATTAGTAAATCGATTTCTTTTTTCTCCATTTTTATCCTTAAACAATATAGCTGTACACTATAATTTTTTTTTACAATACTGATTAACCGAATATCTCAAAATCACTACCGACAAATATAACAATTATTTAATTGTCTGAATTAATGAAAAAAAAATACCTGGAAATTAATCATGGATTTCGATAGTTTTCTCCCGTAATTTAGGAATAAATAATTTCCGCTTAGTTTAAACACTCCATCAAAGGAAATAATGGACAACAAAAATAATTTTAGTAATGGTGAGAAAGAGAAAATCACCGCACGAATAAATTATGCAGGAAAAATAATTAAATATCTGCTGACAGAAAACCTGCAACATACCGGCTGCGAAATAAATAATAAAAATGTTGACTCTCAGGCGCATCAGCTTGCTTTGGACGTACTGCTTTACTGCGGCGCAAACGAAGGTGTTGATTTCTATTCGGATGAAGACATTATTAAAAGTGCCATATCCCTTATGTCCGAAGGTGAAATAAACTATTCGAACGAAGAAACAGAAAAAATTAAAGAACGCATAAATAACTGGCTGAATGCAACTATCACTCCATGATTTTTATTTAACGTACCCATACGGGTTCCCTTTTCATCTGAACTATTATTAACAAACAACAAAAAAACTATATGAAACAGTTCTTCAAATTCATGTTCGCCTCTATGCTCGGAATATTTTTAATGTTCGTGCTGGCTTCTATTGTTTTCTTTTCATTTCTGTTCATAACTGTATCGGGACTGCAGAGTAAAACGGAAAGTATTTCATCGAATACTGTGCTGGAAATAAAACTCGATTCACCGTTGCCTGAACGGACCATCCGGAATCCTTTCGCAGGCTTCCGCTTCGCAATGAAAATGAATAAACAGACCGGGCTTAACACAATACTCGCCAATATCAGAAAAGCCGGAATAGACGATGATATCAAAGGAATTTATCTGGATCTGAATGATTTCTCGGCCGGGGGACTTGCCACTACTGAGGCTGTCAGACGGGAATTGTTAAGTTTTAAGAAATCCGGCAAATTTATCATTGCTTTCGGCAATAATATTACCCAGGGCGCATATTATCTGGCTACAGCCGCCGATAAAATTTATATGCCCCCGACCGGCGGAATTCAGTTCAAAGGACTTGGCGTTGAACTGACTTTCTTTAAGAATACGCTCGATAAGCTCGAGATTGAACCGCAAATATTTCATTACGGCAAATACAAAAGTGCCATTGAGCCTTTTAAGTTCGATAAAATGAGCGATAATAACAAACTGCAACTGAACGTTCTGCTTAAATCGGCAAATGATTATATGCTGAATAATATTTCCGCATCAAGAAATCTTGAATATTCATTCCTGTTTAATGCGGCTGATAAATATCTGATAACATCGCCTAAGGAAGCTATGGAGTATAAACTTATAGATTCTCTGCTTTATTACGATCAGGTAGTTGAGATACTTAAGGCAAAGTCTTCTATAAAGGAGAATGAAAATCTGAGGACAATTTCGATCGATGAATATACTGATGTAAAGCCGGAAGAGCAGAGTAATTCAGAGCAGAAAATTGCGGTTATCTATGCTTTGGGCGAAATCTCCAATACAGGAGGAAATGAAAGCAGTATTGGCGCGGAGAATATAACCGAAGCACTAAGGAAAGCGCGCGAGGATAATACAATAAAGGCTGTCGTTATGCGCGTAAACTCCCCGGGCGGGGATGCTATGGTTTCGGACCTTATCTGGCGCGAGGCAGAGCTGACAAAAGCCCAAAAACCTTTTATCGTATCGATGGGAAGCGTTGCTGCTTCCGGCGGATATTATATTTCATGTGTTGCCGATACAATCGTGGCTGAGCCGAATACTATTACCGGTTCAATCGGCGTATTTGGAATTATTCCGAATATGCAGAGCTTCTTTAAGAATAAACTGGGTGTTACGTTCGACCGCGTTACAACCGGCAGGCATTCCGACTTTATGACTGTTACACGCCCTCTGACTACTGATGAAAAACAAATCGTGCAAAAGGAGATTGACCGTATATATGAAACTTTCGTTACTAAAGCTGCCCAAGGCAGAAAAAAGAAATTTGAACAGATTCATGAAATAGCTCAGGGCAGGGTATGGACCGGACTTCAGGCGAAGGAGAACGGACTTGTGGATATAATAGGCGGACTTGACGATGCAATCCGCATTGCCGCGGCAAAGGCGAAGCTTGTACAGTACGGGATAGTCGAATATCCGGGTGTAAAGACATTGTTTCAAAAATTATTAAACGACCTGTCGGGTGAAGCCGGGATAAGTCTGGCAAAATATAAGCTTGGTGAGAATTATCAGTATTTCGAAAGATTCCGGAAGATAGAAGAACTCCGCGGTATGCAGACGCGTATGCCGTTTGACCTGGATATTTATTAGGGGTGTACGACAAATTCCAGTCTTAATCATTCATGTTACGCAAATTTGAACTGATTACGATAAATTAAAACAATACAGAACATTATGAAACCATTAGAACTGGCATATTACATTATTAATAATTACAGCAACTTTAAGCTCGATAAAGGCGGCATTACTCCCCTTAAACTTCAAAAGTTGCTTTATTACATAAAGGCATGGGGCACGGTCGCAAATGTGGAATTCAACGACTTACAATTTTATGCATGGAAGTCAGGGCCCGTTAATTCCGGCATATATGAGATGTTCAAAAAATATGGGAAAGCTCCTGTTCAGCCCGGTCAGTTCAGGGTTTCTGTTGATAAGCGGAAAAAAACCTTTATTGATTTCATTATAAAAAATTATATAATTTTTGACGCTTTTACTCTGTCTTCAATGACTCATAATGAAGACCCGTGGATAAAAACAGCTCCCGGTGAAATAATAGCTGAACAACTAATGACTGAATATTATTCACGTCAGAAATTTGCGAAGAATTTTCCTCTTGGCAATACTGCGAAGTTTTATCCCATAAAATCGAATATGGACTTTTCTTTCGAAATGGATATTGAGTCCCCTGAAGAAATTCCGGAATTAACTTATTCATCGCTGGATGAATTTTTGAATGCAATCCGGTCGAACAGATCTAAATTGGGAAATAGCTTAAATAACATGCTGAATGTCCTCAACTGAAGAAACGTATTTACAGGAGTTAATTAACGACTTCCCCTGTAAGACGAAGGTTACCGCTGAAAAAGCTATAATTATGCTTCAGAAGAGATATAAGCTTTTGGAACCTGATTTTACCTCTGATGTTGTCAACATTCTCCGCAATAGAGAAGATTTATGCAATATCATTCTCTATGAAGTATCTAAAATTATCCATAAGCATTTATTCAGGAACATATTATCAAATGCAGGCGAGTTTAGAAAATCGACCGACCCGGGTAACGGGTTTATCGGTTTTGGCGGAGTTAGTAAGCGGATAGCCGGGAATTTAGAATTTCACGGGATTGCACCAAATGAAATAGCCGCTGAATTGTCCGGGGCGTTTAGTTATTTAAACGGGAAGACTGAAGACCCGGTAAGAAATGGGGTATTATTCTATCGCAGGTATGTGAGGATTCACCCTTATTACGATGGTAACGGGAGAATAGGCAGATTAATTTTAATAATTTATCTGAGAATGTTCAATTTTCAGATAAATATGGAAAGAATCCCAAAAGATAAGCTGCTTAAGAAAATTAACAACTGCCATAAAAGAGAAAGTAAACCGGATGAATTCGAACGATATTTGAACTTCCTTCTTGAGCTTATGCGGGAAGCTATAAGCCGAATCGAAGAAGATGCGGTTGATAATTGATTTATTAACTCATTTTCCCTGAAGCGATCATGATTATGAAAATTACAGGCGGTATGACCGTTTATCAGACACAACATTATTTTTCTTAACAATATATATAATAGGCGTTAAAATATGAAACAACTGTTCGCTAAAAAACATCTCAGCCTGCTACTCGAAGAAATGAAAGGCGAAAACCGTCTGCACAGGGTACTGGGACCGGTTGCGCTTACTTCGCTTGGTGTCGGAGCAATAATCGGTACTGGTATATTCGTTCTAACCGGCGTAGCCGCTCATGATAAAGCCGGTCCGGCAATTATATTATCATTTGTAGTCAGCGGCATCGCATGTATATTTGCCGCGATGTGTTACGCTGAATTTGCATCAATGGCACCCGTTGCCGGTTCGGCTTATACGTATGCCTATGCCACATTAGGCGAATTGTTTGCATGGATAATCGGCTGGGATCTTATACTTGAATATGCCGTAGCATCGGCGACTGTTGCGCATGGATGGTCGCATTATTTCCAGGACTTTATAAGCATTTTCGGTCTTAAGATACCATACTGGCTCTCGCGGGCGCCGTTTGACTTTAATCCCGATACAGGACTGCTGGGAGCAACCGGAACCTTCTTTGACCTTCCCGCAATTATTATTACTGGGCTTGTTACTATAATACTTGTAAAAGGAATCAGGGAATCAGCAGGTTTTAACGCTACAATGGTTGTCATTAAACTGGCTATAGTGCTGTTTGTAATTGTTGTCGGCTCTATGTATATCAATACTGAAAACTGGACAAGAAACTTTGCACCATTCGGCTTTTCAGGTGTTAGTTTCTTTGGCAAAACTATATTTGGTCAGACAGGACTTGGCGGAGCGCCTGTCGGAATGATTGCTGCTGCGGCAACAATATTTTTCGCTTATATCGGATTCGATTCAATATCAACGCACGCCGAAGAAGCAAAGAACCCAAAACGCGATGTGCCAATTGCCATTATTACTTCATTACTGCTCTGTACCGTTTTATATATCGCAGTTGCCGCGGTTATTACGGGAATGGTTCCTTATGATAAGATTGACATTGACGCTCCGGTTTCAAACGCATTCAAACAGGTCGGACTTCCCTGGGCTCAGTTTATAATTTCGTTCGGCGCGATTTCGGGCATTACATCGGTACTGCTTGTAATGATGCTCAGCCAGCCAAGAATATTCCTTGCTATGGCACGCGACGGGCTAGTACCACCAAAATTCTTTGGAGCCGTTCATGACAAATTCCGTACACCATGGAAATCTACTATCCTTACAGGCGTATTCGTTGCCGTTCTGGGGGGACTCCTCCCTCTAAGAATACTTGCCGAACTGGTAAACATCGGAACTCTCTTTGCTTTTGTGATTGTCTGCGCTGCCGTGCTTATTATGCGTAAGACGAATCCACATGCAGAACGACCGTTTAAAGCTCCGTGGGTTCCGTTTGTCCCTGTAATGGGAATACTTACCTGCCTTTTGCTTATGTTCTCACTCCCGGGTGAAAACTGGTGGCGCCTGCTTGGCTGGCTTGCCATAGGGTTTGTAATTTATTTCAGTTACGGCAGAAAGCACAGTGTTATGCGCGCGCGAATGGCCGCCAAAAACCCTGTTAATAAATAATTATTCATTCAACCCCGCAATGTTTTTTTTTCAATATTAAATATTTTTAATCTGTTTCAGAAATTGTCTCAAAAAATTTTGAATAATTAAAGTATAATGTTAAGTTAGATGCACAAAAATTTGCGCCTCAGCCGGTTAACAAAAAATGACGGAGTTCTGTCAGCTCCACCTTTTTTTAAGGTACCTGAGAATCGCAAATAACTTTAAATTACGGATGCAGCATTGATACCTGTAATACCTTAAAGTGTTACATCCGGTAATTAAAAAATAATTAAAAGGAGTATGGCTATGAAAAAACAGTTCTATTTGTCAGCAGTTTTACTATTACTTGTTATTTCAACAAATTATTTTGCACAGGAGAAGCCGGTTACTGACCTGGCTCCTAAGTTTAACGGAGATGTCCGAACATGGTACGATAACGACTTTCAGAAGAATAAGAGTAACTTTACGGTTAAAAATGCAAGAATACTTGTTACAGGCAATGCTTCCGAAATTGTCAGCTACAAATTTTTATTCGATGTGGCTGCTGTTGCTGGTAAATTGACATTAAAAACTAAAGATTCCACAAAATATTTAACGGACGCTGTTGCAGATATGCCCAATCTTATCAATGATGCCTATGTTACGATTACTCCGATCACAAAGCTGGCTTTTTCTCTCGGTCAGTTTAAGACTCCTTTTGGCACGGAAAATATTACTTCAACAAACTCACTCGCTTTCTCTAACCGCGCACTTATGGCGGGCAAGGTAACTCCGGAACTGTACGATATTGGCTTTATGACCTCTTATGCATTGCCGGTTTCTATTCCGGTAGATGTAATTGCCGCGGCTTATAACGGTACAGGGCAGAACAAAACGGACGATGACAGATCAACCAATTATGCTTTTAGAACAGTAGTGAAACCAATTCCGGACTTAAATATATCAGCTAACTATGCCGGCGGCAGAATAGCCGGAAATAAAGTCGGTATCTTAGGCTTAGGAGCCGGTTATAAATGTAGTGCCCTGACTTTGGCGCTTGAATATGCTGACAGGAAAACTGACCTGGCAACTACCATTAATGCAGTTTCATATTTCGCTTATGCTACTTATGACTTCGCCACAGGCAATGATATTGTCAGGTTTATTACTCCTGCCGTAAGATATGAATCATACGACCCCGACAATAAGATTGACAAGAATAATATTAATAAGATAACAGCCGGACTGACCTTCAGTTTTGCCAAGCTGACTTATGCCCACGTCAGAATTAACTATGAAAAATTTGATAATGCAGACGGGACACCTAATCCTGACCGCATGATAGCTGAGTTCCAGATAAGATTCTAAAAAAATATATTGTTTTATGAGTGCATGGGAATGAAATATAACCCATGCATTCATAATACTTCCCGGCTCTTTATACTTGCAAAATAACTTCTTCTTTAAGTAACTTGCTGAATAATAATTTTACTTAATCCTAACCGGAGGAAACATGCTAAATAAATCCAAAACCCTAATCGCCTTTGCGCTTTGTCTCAGCTTTACACTGTTTGCGCAGGAAGATGCCAGAAAATCGCTTGCCGTAACTATTTATAATTCAAATCTTGGTGTCATTAAGGATACCAGAACCATCAAAATTAAACAGGGAACAAGCGAAATTGCCATCAGAGACGTGGCTCAGCAGATTGACCCTACAAGCGTCCACATTAAGTTCGATGGAGAAGTGATGGAGCAGAATTATCAGTACGACCTAGTCAGCCTCGATAAAATACTGCAAAAATATCTCGATCAGACTGTAATGCTTATCGGCGAAAACGGGGAAGCACTTGAAGGCAGACTGCTTTCAAGCCTCGGCTCTCAGATAGTACTTCAGAAAAAAGACGGAGGGCTTTTAATGCTGCCGAGTGTTCAGAAATTCCGCTTCTCCGTTGGTGCGCTGCCCGAAGGACTTATTACACGCCCGACTTTAATCTGGACGGTAAACTCAAAATCTGCGAAAGACCAGGATGTGGAGATATCCTATCAGACCGGCGGCATGAACTGGCACGCCGAGTATGTTGCAGTACTAAATGAGAACGACACTAAACTCGGACTTAACAGCTGGGTTAGTATTCAAAATCAGTCAGGCGCTGCTTATAAGGATGCCGCGCTAAAGCTTGTAGCAGGCGATGTTAATCTGGTAAGCAACCGCTATCAGCCCATAGCAAGAAAATCAGAAATGCAGATGGATATGGCAGTAACTGCCGGACAGTTTCAGGAGAAGGAGTTTTTCGAGTATCATATCTACAATCTTCAGCGCCCTTCTACTATTGCAAATAACGAGACGAAGCAAATCTCGCTCTTCCAGGCAGATAACGTGGGTATTCATAAAAAATATGTTTACAGCGGCGGCGGGACTAAGGTCTCGGTAAAGGTTGAGTTTGACAATAAGGAAAGCAACAACCTCGGTATGCCGATGCCTAAGGGGAAAGTCAGGGTTTATAAGTCCGATGGAAAGTCAGTTGAGTTTATCGGTGAGGATATGATTGACCATACTCCGAGAGAAGAAACAATAAAACTTAAGACAGGCGATGCCTTCGACATTGTCGCCGAGGAAACCCAGACCGAGAATAAGCGCATTACCGACAGGGTTTACGAACAGTCATGGGAAATTAAACTGAAAAACCGCAAAAAGGAGGATATAACTGTTGAAGTAGAACGCTTTCCCGGACTGAACTGGGAAATATTGAGTTCTTCAATAAATTTTAATAAGAAGGACGCGCAGACCATAACTTTCCAGGTGCCGGTAAAAAAGAATGATGAAACTGTTTTGAAATTTAAGATGAGATATAGTTACTGAGTCTGGCATTTTACCCGAAAATCCGTCTGAATCACGGATTAAAAGGATTACACGGACAGGGCAGGGAGAAGATTTTAACTGACATGTATCTGATCGTTGCGTTTCCAAGTTCCGGTTGCTTTGACTCTAATTAAGTAACTACTCAGCATATTTCTGAGATGTTTATATTTCAGCTCAAAATCACACTTTTAATTTATTTTTTAACAATTGAAAAGTGCAGAAATAGTCTAAATTCGACACTTTTAAAATTATGCTGAGTAGTTACCTAATTAATACAAATTCTCACAATGAGACACATTGATCAATGAGGAGCTTAATTAATTTAATATTTTGGATGCTTTACCGTGGCGTGGTTATTGATTTTACTAAAGGATTAAACTGGAGATAACATGAATTATATGCGACTATTTTTAATATTATTTATAACTTGCAATCTGGTACCCGGTCAGACTACCTACCGCAATTTAGGTACATGGACAAGTAGTGGAGTACCAAATTATCTTACAACACCCGGTGATGTGATAACTCCGGATTTGTTGTCGAGAATTTATACAACCTTACCGGAATATATTGCAGTTAATCCTGCTTATATAGCTACATCAACCGAGCCTGATATCGTTCTGCTTAAAGAATCGGATGTTTATGTTACTTTCATTTCTGAAGGAGCGGGATACAGGAGTGCATTGGGATTTTATACATATACGGTTGGTAACACACCGGTAAAAGCTTCGGATATTGGAAACACCATGACTATAATATTTCCTAATGTTTCAGCCGTTGGTTCCGGCGGAGGGTTGAATCCTGGTGATAAAGTAAAAATTGGAAGATTCCCCGCTAATACAATAATTGGCTGGTTTGTGCTGACAAACGGATGGAATGGAACAAGCATAACTGACGGTATTGCACGTCTCTTTTCGGATACACAATTCAATCCCGAGACAGACCCTAACCTTCGAAGGCACAATGTATTGTTCAACGATCAGGGGACAGGCAAAGTAATTTTAGGCTTCGAGGATATGAAAAGGGATGCCGGTAGTGACAATGATTTCAATGATGTATTGTTTTCCGTTTCAACAAACCCGGCTGATGCGACTGATAAGGGCAATCTGCCTTCATTAGCTGATCCCAAACCTAATTCAATCCGCGGTCTTATTTGGGAAGATAAAAATAAAAACGGAATAAGGGATAATAATGAACCTGGTTTGGCAAACGTGGATGTCAAACTATATAATGAATTTGGAATGCTGGTCGCAACAAAAACGACTGATACAACCGGACAGTATAAATTCAATACTATTACCGGAGGTAATTACTATTTATTTTCGGAACTACCGGCTTCATATCAGTATAGTCTGAAAAATCAAGGCTCTGATACTCAGACTGATTCCGATTTCGACCCTGGAACTATGAAAACCAGCATATTCAATCTGAATGGCAATGTTAATCTCAGTAATATAGACGGAGGAGGATACATCAGACAAGCCGATTTAGTAATTGAGGAAAAAGCTGATAAACAGACTGCAAAGAGTGGCGATCAAATCACATATAGTGTTAAGGTTACTAACCAGGGACCCGGACAATCAGACGGCATTGTTGTAACAGATCAGATCCCGGCAGGATTGAAAAATATCAATGGCGCGGCATCTCAGGGAAATTATAATAGTGGCATCTGGAACATCGGATCATTAAATAACGGTGACTCTGCAACGTTAACACTCTCTGCAAATTTGGACCCGGCGGGGCTTAATGGAACATCAATTGATCTCGGTGTAGCTAAGGATTTTAACCTGTTCGTAATCGAAGACCTAAATCAGTTAGGAAGTGATACCGAAGGTAAAGTAGCAGTAGGACATAATGCCATTCTCAGTAATTATAGTATTGGGGATAAATTAACTTCACCCAGCGGTGATGTATTAATAGTCGGTAATGATCTCACTTTTATTTCCGGTGCAATTTATAATGGAAATGCAGTGTACTGGCATTCAACCAATCTGCCCAAAACCTCCGTTAGTATAAGCAACGGAGAATTGAGGAATGATAACCCCATAAACTTTTCTTCGGCGAAAGCATATCTGGAAGGATTATCTGCCAATACTCTGACGGGTTATTCAACAAACGGAACAACAACATTTCAGTGGGGTTGTATTACTTTAACAGGTTCGGACGCATATCTGAATGTGTTTTCTGTCAGAGGGTCAGATTTATCGGCAGCAAATAATTTTGAAGTATATGTACCAAACGGATCGGTTGTTCTGGTAAATATTGACGGAACAAATGTGAGCTGGTCAGGTGGATTAACAGTAAACGGTACAGCCAGAAACAATGTCCTGTATAACTTTTATCAGGCCAGAAATCTGAAAATTCAGGGAATTGACGCAACCGGCACAATCTTAGCCCCAACTGCAGCACTGAGTTTCCCTTCGGGAGTAGTCAACGGTCAGGTGATTGTAAAATCAATGACCGGAAACGGTCAGTTCAGTCTCTCTCCCTACGAGGGTAACATCCCATTAAATGTTATTGTCACAAATTCCGTCTCTGTAACTTCTTCAACATACGATCAGAATACGGAAAATAACGCGTCAAGTGTTTCTGTTACGGTGACGAACAGCATCTCCTCAACTAATGACAGCAGTAATTCAAATTTGACAAATGTTTCATCATTTACTCCGGGTGAAACAATATTTACGATTTTTGCTGACGGGAATGATATGTATGCAGGTACCCTGGGGGGCAGGATATATAAATCTACGGATCAAGGGAACACCTGGGGATTATTTAATAGTGAGATTAAATCCTCATATATCTGGTCCTTAATTAAATTCAAAAATAATTTATATGCTGCGACTGAAAAGGGTGTTTATAAACTAGACGGCATTTCGGCGATAAGTCTAGACGGCAGGGATGTTCATGCATTGGCAACTGACGGAATAACTTTGTACGCTGGCACTTGGGGATACGGAGTATTCAAATCTGTTGACGGAAGTTCCTGGCAGGAACTGGAAAATACTACGCTGGGAGGATTTACAGCTGTTCAGGCAATGACTGTAAAAGGAAGTGATCTTTTTGTGGGAACAGTCGGTGGCGGTATCTTCAAATGTACTGACGGATCTGTATTTACAAAAACCTCATGCAATTACAGCGTTATCTGGTCTTTAGCCTCAAACTCCAATGACATATACACCGGAACCTATGGAGACGGACTATACAAATCTTCTGATGGAGGGAATAGCTTTTCGAAAGTTAAATCTCTAAATGTGTCATTCATTTATTCTGTTTCAGCATACGGAGAAAATATTTATGTCAGCTCTCTGATTAACGGTGTGTTCATTTCAACGGACAACGGAAGTTCCTGGGCATCATTTGGTTTGGGAGGATATGGCATAAGTTCATTTGTTGCAATTCCAAATTCATCTGGAATATATGCCGGGACCAAAGATGGCAAATTATTGAAAATCAGCGGTGCTTTTGAAGAAACCGGAGTGAATACGAATTCATCAGTACCTGTAGTTTGTAAACTTGAGCAGAACTACCCTAATCCGTTCAATCCGTCAACCAGAATTAAATTCTCGGTTCAGGAAGGTGGGATGTATTCTCTGAAAGTTTATAATGCAATTGGTCAGGAAATCGTTTCTTTACTAAGCAAATATATGGTCCCGGGAAATTATGAGGTCACATTTGATGCGGGAAGATTAACAAGCGGCTTATATATTTACAAATTAACAGGAGCTAATATAAATCTTGCAAAGAAGATGCTGTTAATGAAATGACGGACGGGCAGGCTTGCCCATCGCTAACGTATAATGCCCCTTTAGGGCTTCGGTATGCTGGGAACTGGTAATTTATTATCTGCGTCTGCCCTGAAGAGGCATAATATAATAGCATTTGGGCATCCGCCCTGTGAAAAACGAATACCCCCCCCCCACAACCCCAAACAACGTAGAGACGCACTGCCGTGCGTCTTGTTGCCCCCGTGCGTCTTGCAACAGAGAGACGCACGGCAGTGCGTCTCTACAACACACCAATACCATTGAATTAACATACATTATTCATGCAACGCCTGTCAGGTTAACTGCCACGCATCGCTAATATATCGCGCCCCTTTAGGGCTTCGGTATGCTGGGAACTGGTAATTTATTATCTGCGTCTGCCCTGAAGAGGCATAATATAATAGCATTCGGGCATCCGCCCTGTGTAAATGAATACCTCCGCACAACCTAAAGTCCATAATAAAGCGCTAAATAGAATGCCTTTGCATCAGCTTCGGTAAACCCGCCATTAGTCTGCTCAAAGGAACTTCTGCTATAGATGAACCTTCCTCTGGCGAAAAGCTCGTGAGTTATTTCATATTTTACATTCAGCCCTGTATATGAATAATTCCTTCTTAGCCCATAAAGAAAAGGCGGCTGGGGAACCTCATACTGTGCTTCCACTCCTTCGTTAAACGGATACTCCCCTTTTCTGATAACTTCACCCCAGACCGAAGCCTGAAACCCGCGCAGTATTCTGTAATTCAGCGAAGCGTATATTATATCCGCATTATCCCCTGCCCAGTACCCCATCTGATAATTAGCATTTGAATATGTCTGCGTCGGGATATAGTGCCTGTAAACGAACGGGTACGTTTTTGTATATTCAAGCGTCAGAGTCAGATTATCCAAAGGAAGATCAGTAACTGAACCGCCAAGAGAAAAACCAATCTGTGTGCGCTGCTTCTGAGGATCAGTAAGTCCTTCCAGAGTCAGCTCGTCAATATATAATGTCCCGTAAAGATGAGTATTCCTAATCTGATTACGCGAACTTACACCAAGGAAAAACTGCGAATTTGCTCCGGCGTTATTCCCGCCCTGACTAAGGTAATGGTCAGCCGAGCGGAAGAACATAAGAGGCATAAGATACGCCAATTCAAGCTTGTCACTATAAACAACTGATTCACCCAGTGCGATATACAGCTCAGGGGAAAGCCTGAACGTAAGTGTATGGGAAGCATAGAACTTATCCCTGAATATCTCGCGGTCATACTTTATACCTTTTCTGTAAGAAGCATACATAGCATTCGAATCCGGAACATCGGAAGACAGCCAGCCATGTATATAATTAAAACTCAGCCACCTGACCGGATTAATATCGAGTCTTATAAAAGGAAACGAAGGAGCCTTATCAGACAAAACAAGCTGCCCGCTCTCGCCGTGCCCCCATTTGAGGAAATCCTTCCCGACAGTAAAACTACCCCATGACCAGCCGGTAGCCAGAGTAGTTCTTATTTCGCTGTACTGAACTTCATTAGCCGAAGCTTTAGCAACAACAATACCCGTAACGGGAGTAAACGCCTTTGTCCGGTCGATATTATCCCCCTTCTCACTATTGTCGCGGAAATCAAAGCTGAAACCGATCCTGTCGGTCAGACTGCCATAAAAGTAAGCACCATTCCAGGTATGCGCATAGCTTTTGCCATCATCACTTCCGCGTTCATAGCCATAAACAGGACTTAAATTTATCTTAAAGAGATTATCTGCGTATGAAAGAAGTCTTAACCTTCCGCCAGAATCATTTTCGATAATCCTAGTTGCGCCTTCGCCAGCCGGAATTGTGTCAGTTTTGCTGATAGAACTTAACTCATTAAAAAAATCTGCCTTATAGAAAGCCAGCTCTTCTTTTTCAAGAGTTGTCATCAGATGTTCCTTTAGCAAAGACTCGGTAAGTTTTTCAGCGATATACCTGCGGGAGAGGGGTTTTATCTGGTCATTATATTCAATCACGCCTTTTTGGGCAAGTCTGTCAAGGAAAACATATACATCCCTGAAAAGCGGTTCATAAACTATCTGAGCATTTAACGAATTTACAGATAAGATAAAAAGAAAAGCGACAAATATTTTTTTGTTCATTTTATGTTATAAATTATAAATTATATTATCCGGCGGTAGAGACGCACTGCCGTGCGTCTTGCTTGCTACCGTGCGTCTTGCTACCGTGCGTCTGCCACAACAGAGACGCACAGCAGTGCGCCTCTACATGCCCCGTGCGTCTGCCGCAACAGAGACGCACAGCAGTGCGTCTCTACGACAACAACACACCAATACCATTGAATTAACATACATTATTCATGCAACAAAGAATTCAATAAAATTTTTCCCTTCTCTGTTGTCAGATACTTTTGATTTGGGCTTTTGGGTTTACCGGGTATAGTAAATTCCAAAAAATTCATTTCAAATAACGGATTTATATACCTGTCTTTAAATTTACTTTTATTAGTGAGTTCAAATTTAAGTAGCAAATCCCTGAGAGCAGCAGGTTCATTACATAATTCCAGTATCTGTTTTACATTATCTCCGGGAATTCCCAGCTTAGTCCCGACATAGTCCCTGCTTAGTCCCGACATAGTCCCATTTGAATTCCCGCTTAATTCTTGCCCCTGTCCAGTCAGATTCCCGCCTGTTTCAGCCGATATTCTTTTAATAAACTGCACCTGGAATGAAATGCCGGGTTCCTGAAATTTAACTTCTATTTCCGGATAATCCTTTAGCCTGGCATCTAATTTTTTAAACCCGGTACCCCATTGCTCAATAAAATTAAGCATTTTGAACACAGGAGCTAATGTACGATTACGAATTTCGGACAAACCGCTGGATAGATTTTTAATGTCAATTGACGGAGGCAGCGTACCCGGACTTGTAATTTCAAGCATATCATCAAATATTGCAACCTTGATATCACTGCCGAGTCGGGAATAATCCCTGTGGATAACTGCATTTACAATTATCTCGCGAATCGCGTCAAGTGGATACTCCCAGCGGTCATCACGGTAAAGCTCTTTTATTTTCGACCCTTTTTTTATGTTCCTCTTTATAAAATTTATTGCCAGATCCGGCTGTTGGCATAGCGGTTCCGTGATGGAACATGAATCAATGGTTTCGGAGGTAGTAGTACCCTTAAACCTGGCGCATTCAATTTTAGAGTAAGGAAATTCACGGTTTTTTACATCGGATGACGCTAAAAGTATTGCCCCTGTAGTAGGCAGGCGTTGCCCGTCCTGTTTTTTTATCAGTCCGAGTGTTTCAAGCGCTTTGCTGTCTATTTTCTTCCCTGTCTGCTCCAGAAAGATATTGCCGAATATTGTTAAATCCAGTTCATCAGCCGGCACCGTATAAGATAATATTGAATCAAAGGAGATATTCCTTTTTTTTCGGTCAAGTTCCTGAATAATTGTTTCATCCGCCGGTTTATTATTCGATCCTACCCTGATATAAGTTCCTTTAATTAAACCAAGTGATTTTATAAAATATGGAGTTTGTCCACCTGGATAAACGATTACCCTTAAAAGATATTTCCCCTGAAAGTTTAATATATTAATCTCAGGCATTATGCCAGGTGAAATATTTTCATAAATAATATTTGAAATCTGTTGCTCAAGTTTCAGGATCTCGCTTTCACTAAAACCAACAACCTCCTTTGCCTTATCCTTAATTCCCAGATATATTTCGCCACCTGCCCCGTTACTAAAAGCTACGGCAGTTTTTTCTATCCGGTATTCCCTGCTCAGGTTCTCTTTGAACTCAAGCCTTCTGCCTTCAGGCTGATTAATATCCAGTATTTGTTCGTTCATAATTCATACTTCTGTTTATTGTTCATTCATCCATCGCACTATGAAAAATAAATCCCCCCAAACAACCCCCAAAACCCCCGACAACCCCAAACAACGGGGGGTAACAACAACACGCACGGCCACACGTCTCAGTACGCGTTCGGATCTCCCTTTATCATGTGCCAGACCGTCAGAAAAATAATCTGTATATCAAGCCAGAAAGACCAGTGTTCAATATACCACAAATCATGCTCAACTCTCTTTTGCATCTTACAGGAATCTTTAGTTTCGCCACGGTAACCATTTACCTGCGCCCAGCCTGTTATGCCCGGTTTAACAAGATGGCGGAGCATGTAATCCTTAATACTGTCTTTCGATTCCATATTAAGCGGAATCGGATGCGGCCTGGGACCCACTACCGACATATCGCCTCTTAATACATTAATAAACTGCGGGAGTTCATCAAAATTTGTCTTCCGGAGTATCTTTCCAACCGCCGTTATTCGCGGGTCATCCTTTGTTGCCTGGTTGTATTTACCTTTTTCATCTACATCCTTACTGGTATCGCTCATTGAACGGAACTTAATCGCTATAAATTTCCGGTTATTCCTCCCCCATCTTTCCTGCTTAAAGTAAACAGGACCTTTTGACGTCAGCTTTATCGCAAGTGCAATTACCGGCCAGAGCCACCAGAAAAGAAGTATAAACAAGAGCAGAGTAAATCCGGTATCGAATGCTCTTTTTAGCAGACGCCAGTGTAATTCGTTAAGCCGGTCATCTCTTACCGAGATAATCGGAAAACTGCCGAACATTGATACACTGTATTTATGCGAAAAAAACTTAAAGTAATCAGGAATTATTCTTACCCTGGCAGTATATCTCTGGCAGGTTGTAATAACATGCTCAATCTTATCTGCCGCATAATTGGGCAAAGCTATTATTACATCATCTATATGTTTATTTTCCAGCATATACTCAATAAGGTCAATCTTGCCAAGGTACTTGCCATTCAGCGGAACCTTTTTGTCATCGTCAAGGAAACCGATAAACTTATAACCAAAATGAGAATTATTATGAATAGAATCGTAAAACTTGCGGCCTACGGGTCCTGCGCCTATTATTAAAACATTTCTCTGATTGCGCCCTTTTTGTCTGTACCTTTCCAGCAGTCTGCGGATAACATACTTCTCTATGCTGACTGAGGTTATCAGAAACAGGGAATAGTTTATAATAAACATCCTCGAGAGGGAAAGTTCTTTAATAAAAAAGATAAAAACAATCGCTGCCAGGGACTGCGCCAGTACATTCTTTATAAGACTGATAAACTCAAAGCTGAAATTACATGAGCGGAATTCATCATACAGTCCGGTTATACGTGAAGAAAAGAACCAGACAAATCCCAGCACTATAATAGACGTTATATCAAAAAAATCTAAACTGAGAAGCTTATAATCGCGGCTGGCAGCCCGCGCACCGATAAATGACAGTATCAAAAACAGCAAATCAGCTGTCATTCTTGAAGTGTGTACAAACTTACGCTGCATCTGCATTATGATAATCCTGAAATATTAATGTATCCGATAAGACTGCCTCTTAAAGTAATTAAAAATCTTAATAAAGTGTGTGATACAGCCCCCACAGGAAAAAACCCGGCAAAATAATCTTTTTGATTAATTATCGGGCTTCTAAAAATGATTTAACTTAGAAAAAATCAAACATTTGTCAATGAAACATTGATAAACAGTTCGGAGCAAAAGATACTTCAAGCCAGCCAGGACATCTTCACCCTGTATTTTTTTGAAAATGAAAAATAAAATATGGAATACTATTAAACATTACTGGTCATTTTTGTAAATAATTCGATGTACTGATCAGTTATTTTTTCCCAAGTGTAGTTCTGAATAATTCTGTTTCTTGCTTTGGACCGATAATCAATTAATCTTTCAGGTGAATTTTCAAGCTCCTCAATAAGTACTTTTAGATTATTTTCTGTTTTAGAAAAATATAATCCGTACTCTTCGCCTGATAACATTTCACGTGTAAAGACTGTATCTAAAGCAATAATAGCACAGCCATACGCCATTGCTTTTAACATTGTTGGATTTGTACCGCCAAATTCATGTCCATGGAAATATGCAAAGCAATTATGATATAACTCTGCCAATTCATCTTGGTCATTAACATAGCCTGTAAAAACAAGTCTGTTATCTTTTATATTTTTCACTTTATTTGCAAACGAGTCATTATAAGGGACATCCCCTACAATAACCAATTTTTTACTCGATTTTGATTTGATGAATTCGCTTATAATAATGTCCGAATTATTATCTGGTATTAATCTTCCAACTATCAGATAATAATCTTCATTCTTTAAGTCCCATTTGTTTATTAGTGAAGAATTATTGGAATATCTGATATTTGCTCCATAAGCGATAACGGTTGATTTTGCATTAAATTCTTTTTCATATATTTTTTGCATCTCAAAAGAGTCTGTTATTATTTCGTTATATAGCCTGGTCGATATTTTGGATGCCCAATAAAAATACTTTGCACCAAATCCTTTCCATTTGGGTCTTAACCATTCTACTCCATCAACATTTATAGTCGTTTTTTTGTTAAATAATCTCGTTATTAGACCAAATGGACCATTTGCGGAATTAACAACCAGAATAATATCGTAAGAACTAAAGCATGAATGTAATATTGATTGAGCTGAATGTATTAATTGACTTAGCGCTTTCTTTTCGATTGTAGGTAAATAAATAAGATTAATATTATTAACTGAATCCGGGAAATCGGTAAATAAATTTTTATGACAATAAACTGTTACTGAAATACCTCGTTTTACTAATCTCTCGGATAGTTCTTTTACAAAAGTTTCATATCCGCTGTAAACATAAGGGTAACCACGTGAGCCAATTATTGCTATTTTCATTTTTCAAGACTATTATTTTTTTTACAATAAATTCTTATAATACCGCCATAGCCAAATCTAGAAGCGATTAATTCTATAAGAATTGCAAATGGTGTCAATAACAAAAGTCCCAAAAATAAGTTGCGATTATTATGTTTTAATTCCTGAATGATATTATTAGTATAACCCATCTTACTCATCAAGGATTGCACCAAACCAATTATACCCAAATGACTGGAGAAATACTCGGTTTCAAGTATTATAAGACCAGACTTTTCTGCTATTTTCGCTAAGCTTTTAAAAGTGAAATGAGAAATATGCCGTGGCACATCTATATGCATCCATAGTTCTTTAGCAATTTTTGCTTGAAGGCTTGAGATGTTTGGCACTTCTATGATTACTAATCCATCGTAATCTAAATTATCCTTTACCAAATTTGTTAATATTTCTACAGGATTTTGTAAATGTTCCAAGACATGAAATAAGGTGATTATTTGAAATGGCTCGGTCCTTATCTTACCACTTAAATAATAATCGTTCTTTACATTGATTTTATATATGTCTCTTGCAAAGTTCGCTCTATTTATTTCGGTTTCAATGCCCATAACATTAAAACCTTCTTTCTTAGCAACTGACAAAAACTTCCCTTTCCCACATCCAAAATCAAGAATACTTTTATTTTTAATATACTTATTCTTAAGTTTTGATATTATATGCAGACATTCCATTTCTATAATTTTATCGAATATTGATCCTCTATTATCAACAACTTCATATACTTCATCTTTATATAGACATTCAGTATTAATATCTTTTTCAAAATACGTATACGTGTGTAAACAATTTGAGCATAACACAACCAGAATATCATTTGAATCTTTATAAATATGATATAATTGCAAATTGATTTTGCTGGAACATAAGGGACATGTCTCATTTTTCATGTGCTTCTCCCTTTTTCTTTTTGTAATAATAACCAGGTATATGTTAAGAGCGAACATCTTGTGATAGTTACATTAGTTCCTAAAACAATTCCTTCAAACGGATAAAGCATTTATATAAACTCCTTCTTCAATGATTAGTCCACTTTTACTATGCAGTAAGTAACCATGTTCAATCAGCATATTTTTCCCACAAAATATAATACCCTTAATATTTCTTACAAATATTTTTTTTATTGTCATTCTTATCACAATTGGCTACTGGCAAACTCGACAAATCAGTAAAGATGACTTTTTTAAGAAACCCTAAATAAATATAATCACCATTCTTTTTTTTGATTTATAATGTTTTTAAATATAATTCTTAGTCGCATTTGAAAAAAATAGAATCCTCCATATGCAAGTTCTATTATATTAATATTACTTTTTTTTGCATAATAAAGCAATGGTGTTAAATATAATATTAGAATTGTAATCCAAATTATCATCATTATTATGTTTAACTCAAAGTAAAATATTATAGTAAAAATAATTGCTACCAAATATAGATAGAAGGTTGGTGGAGCGAGAAGCTCTAATAATGTTGTTATGCTATACAAAGTTGGTTTCTTAAATAATTTAACTATTAATACAGGAAATAGTGTTTGAATTCTTCCAATTTTTCCCGAGAACCATCTTCTATATTTTCGAAGTTCTGCATTTTTAATATGTGTTTCTCTAACTAAGCAACTAAGATTATTACTTGTATAAATTTTTATATCATACAAACTGAGTACTAAACCAAATACTATATCAGAATTAGGCAACAAATTATATTCAATCAATTTAGACCAACTTATTTTTTTTAAGACATCCTGGTGCAAACAAATTAAAGGACCATTTAAATTGTTAAAGATATTTAGTCTGCTTTTTCCTACATTATTAATAATATGATAATTATATTTTAAATGTTTTAGTCTAAAAAATAGTTTGTCAGTTTCTGAAAATAGTTCGATTTTGGGTTGAACTAAATAATCTTTACCTTTTATATTACTATTTAATATTTCAAAAAAATCATCTTTTAATCTGACATCGCAATCAATATAAACAATATAAGCATCTTCATTTTGCTTAGAAATATAGTCTGTGCCAAATATGAGTGCATATATTTTGTCTTTTTTGGATTCATCTGTTCTGTTTATAAAAGTAACATCTCTAAATGGATGATTAAATTTTGAATTACAGTTATCTAATACTACAACTATTTGCAACAATGAACGATCGTATTTTTGCCTGCTTAAATCATCTAATAAGTTAGTCAAATCATCAAAATCATTATGACATGGAATACAAATAATAAATTTGTGCTGTATGGTTTCAGACTTTATATTATTTGATTTTATATATATTAGCCAAATTACAAAATTGTAGATGGACATTAAAACATAAACTATAAATATTGAATAAATAAGTGTATTCATGAGCATTACTTTATTAAATTTATTTATTTAAAAAATCAACAATAAATTGCTTCCATTTCAGATGTCGTCCTTTTATATAATCAAGGGCCCATTCTTTTGGATATCCCAAAACCCGTCTAATTATTCCTATCGGAAGAAAAAGTAGGATATATTTAGGCGGGCAATTTTTCAGCGCATAAATTGTAAAATATTTCAGATTCCCGCCACCCTTTAATCCAAAAAGATGACTATAGTAATTTTTAATATTTTTTTTTTGCCTTAACTTTATGATAGCACTTTCCTCTGGGTATGTAAATAATTTTGCGTCATAATTGCAATATATATTATAACCAGCCCTTTTAGCTCTATGCGCAAAATCATCATCCGCTACTGCCTGAGGAAAATTTTTTTCATCATAAAAGCCAATCTTATTAAATACTGCCGCTGGAATTAATAGTCCTCTGCCTGGATAATGAGTTACCGGATGGATGCCTTTTTGTTCGTCTTTTTTCAATAAATTCAGCAACTTTGTGTAACCAGCTGTTTTCCAGCTTAACAATTCCCCGCCATAGTCCGGCTGCCCCGTATTAGCATTTAATGCTAGCGCACCTAAAAGTGCATTAGGCATTTCCTGTGCCCAATGAAACATATTTTCCATAAAATCTTCACATGGAACTGTATCATCATTCAGAGTCATAATATAACTCGCATTGTTTTTTAGCGCATATTTTACACCAAGATTGGTTGCCCCTGACCACCATAAATTTCCATCACCTTTGAGCAATATTACATCTTTAAAATGATCCTTTATCATTTCGCTTGTTCCATCTGTTGAACCATCATCAATTACGACAATATAAAAGTTCTTATTTGTTTGATTAATTAAGGCAGTTAAACAGTTGAAGGTAAATTGCTTTCTGTTATGAACTGGAATTATTATAAATATTATCATGGTTCCTTATTGATTAGATAAGCTAGTGCTAAGCCAAAATATATCCATGTAGTTATTGTATCAAGAGAATACGCCACACTATATGTTATAAATGCAATTCCTGATATTAAACCAATTAATGAAATTCCATATTCAGCAGAATATTTAGTTGTTTTTAGAATATAATTAAATTTATTCAAAACTGTTAATACGAAAGTCATAAATATGATTAGGCCTGTTAGCCCAAGCTTAGCTAAAATTATTACATACATATTATGCGGCATTACACCTATATCCCATCTCTGCTCTGTAAATCCCCAATATGCCCCAAATCCCTCACCGAACAATGGATTATTATAAAACCGTAATATTTGGAATTCCCAATTTAACAATCTCCAGTTAGCTGTTCCGTCTGATTCAGGATTATAATAAGCCTGTGCTCTATATTCTAATGAATTAAAGAAACTTGGCAGGTATTGAGATATTAAAATTGTAATTATAAAAAGCAGAGGGATTATTACTGTGATTTTAATAAATGATAATTTTATATCCTTCTTAAGAAACAATACGAGCAGAATTGCTATACATACCAGCCATACCGAACGATGACTATCAAGAAGAACTATTATCATTGAAAGTATTATAAGAATATAATAAGGTAAACTAGATATCTTAATAATTGAATATTTTTTGGATATATACAATACAAATATGCTTAATAGAACTGCAAGTGAAATGTCAGACTCAAATATTCGGCTCTCTTCTTTTAGAGTAAAATCAAATCCTTTTCCTGAATAATAAGACAAAATTGGATATAATATTAAAGGAACGATTAGATTCAGAACTACAAAATATTTTAAAGTATCTATTACATTTTTACGAGTAAATGTGGATGCTATCCAGAAGGGAAGGAAAAGAATTATATACGCATATCTATATTCTCCGAAACAATTAACTCCATAAGTATTTAAGTTTCTTGCTATTGAAAATATTAAGTATAAAAAAAATAACAACAAAATAAAAAGACTGTTTCTTTCTTTTACCTTTAAATATTGTACAACACCAAAGATAAATAAAATGGACAAAAAGACATCCGTAATTCTTAAAGTCGAAGTCAGCTGCAATGTCACGGAAGTCCCATTTTCACCCGGCAACATCATAAAATAAAATGGGACTATCCCAATTATATAATAAATTAAAAGTGTTATGATCTTAATATTTACTTTTCGCATTCATTTTTCTATTTTTGATGCGGCGCATATAGAACCGCCGCTGGTACTTACATTGTTTCCTGTAATAATTTCTGCTTTGGAAGTTAATATCCTGATTATTACAGGATGATTTACGCTTGGTTCACTAAAGTAGTTTTCGGAAATCAAGGTTAAGTTTTCGCCAACTATAATATTCGAATTTTTAGTTTTTGGGATGATAGGAAGACCGTAAACAACTACATTTTTACGGAATATTTCAAAAAAAACAATTTTCAATAAATATTCTGTAATAAAAGAATTATGCATCGCAACCCAAATATATTATAAAATATTATCATTCAATCAGCTTTCCTGTTTAAGAATGTTAAGAAAAAGAGTAATATATTTATCTATAATTATTGACGATGAAAATTTTTCATACGCTCTGCTTCGGGCATAGTCTTCTATGCGGTTTCTTAACTTGTCATCTTTAACGCATATTTCAAGCTTGGCTGCAATGTCATTAGGATCCTCAATATTACAAAGTATGCCAGCCTCCCCATGCTCCAATAAGTAAGGAATATTGCCACTCTTAAGACCTCCAATAACAACAGTCCCAAAAATCTGACTTTCAAGTACCGACATTCCAAAAGATTCTTCTCTTGAAGAATGTAAATTAACCAAGCTTCCGGCATTTTCTTTAACTGCCATATCGTATGATAAAAAGCCCATGAAATCAATGCCATCCAGCAAATCGTTTTTTTTTGCAAACTGACAGGCCGGGCCATCCGGTTCCATTCCGGTTCCAATCAGATGATACCTGATATCTTTATTTTTTTTTCTGAAAATACTAAATGCAATTATAGCATTTTGTATATTCTTTGTATATCCAAAACCGTTGCAAACCGAAACAATATAATTATCTTTTGTCCTGGGTTCATACTTAAGTTCGCTGGATTCTTCATCAAAAAAATCATTGATAATGACTGATTTGTTTTTTTTTCTTTGGGAAAGAGTGTTATAGAGATATTCTGAAACCGCCACAAAATGTTTTCCTTTTCGCAGGGTTTTATTATTCATTAAAAATCTGACAACCCAATGCATAAACTCGTTGAAACCGGGTTTTTCACGAAATTTATAATATAATATTTTTAGAGCGTAATCATGCACAGTTATAACTACGGGCACAGGCATTTTTAAGCCAGCCAGCGCGAATTCATAAGTCCAATGAGCATTTAGTATATCGACCGGATTTCGGGACATGAGTTCAATCAGACCTTCTCTTTCAGAACTAAAAAAATCTCTTGCGGCATGTGCCTCCCTGCGTGCTATGCATATCGATAATTTATCCGATTTTAATGTGACTGGAATATCTAATCCTTCCGAAGTGGTAAAAACAGTAACATTGTGTCCTTTTTTCATTAACCCGTTAACAAAAAAAGCGGCCATAGGAAAAGGATACCCTGTTGGGATTGCACCAAATTGTTTCCAATCAAAATTAAGCAGGTCCAGACTAACGGGACCAGCATAGCCTATATGCATATATTCTAAAAATAGTTTTACTGATATTAAAGGAAAATTTACTATGCCAATTATTGAAATAGACACCTAATTTGAAGCGCTCTTTCTTTGTGGTAGCTTCTCCAACACAATTCTTACAACTTCAACAGCAGGTGAATTTTGATAACATACAGGGTATTCCAAGAATATGTCCCAGCTATACCGATTTTCATAATATTGAAGTTTCCCTGATATAAAAATTGGGATTCTATTCAGTAGAATTAATAGCTATTAAGATATAAATCGTAAACTAAATTCTTCTATTTTTTTTATTACTTCATTTATTGGAATAATCCCTGAAGATATTTCATCGTACTCGCATCTTATATAGTTATAATGAAGATTAGCATTTAATGATAAACGTGCAAAACAATCATTATATATTTGATATGGAAATATTTCTATAACCTTACAATTATTTTTTGCGAAAGCCAGATTTGCCAGCCCTGCGCCATGAGGGGCAACAATGAAATCAGCATTATTTATAATCTCAACTTGTTGTAAAAATGGTAATTCTTCTAAATAAACAATTACAAATCCGAATGTTTTTAATACTTCTTCAAGTTTTAGCTCATTTCGAAGTTTTCTTTTTTTTGTCTTACGACGTGAAATATAAATTTTATTTACATTATTTACATTATTAATTAACGGTAAAAACATTTCCCTAAGTATTTTGATCTCTTGTTTTGTTACAAATCCAGAATACGGTTCGATCGAAGGCAAAATATAATTCTCAATATGTACTGGTACATTGCTCGTTATTATTTTTAGATTTGTTTCATTTATAGATAATAATTTTAAAAC
>JBAXDX010000023.1:0-34480 GCA_037140715.1 Ignavibacteria bacterium | reverse complement strand
GCGTAGAAGTTGGCATCGTTATCGGCGGCGGCAATATTTCCCGCGGACTTAGCGCAAATGAACAGGGTATCGACCGTGTTACAGGCGACCAGATGGGTATGCTTGCAACTATGATTAATTCGCTCGCGCTTCAAAACGCCTGCGAACATAAAAAAATGTTTACAAGACTTATGAGCGCAATTCACATGGAACAGATTGCCGAACCTTATATCAGACGCCGCGCAATTCGCCATCTTGAGAAAGGACGTGTTGTAATTTTTGGCGCGGGTACAGGTCATCCTTATTTCAGCACCGATACAGCTGCCTCTTTAAGAGCTGTAGAAATTGAAGCCGATGCTATCTTAAAAGGTACAAGAGTGGACGGCGTTTATGATTCCGATCCTGAACAAAATCCTAATGCGATTAAATATGAATCGATATCATATCTCGATATTCTTAAGAAAAGACTACGCGTTATGGATATGACAGCTGTTACCCTTTGCCAGGAAAATAAACTGCCACTTATCGTTTTTAATATGGATAAGCCGGATAATCTGTTAAAAATAGTTTACGGCGAATCCATTGGAACTACTGTAGATAATTAAAACAAAAAATATTCAAATAACTAACCCGAGGTAGCTATGAATCAAACATTAAATGACTCCAAACAGAGAATGGACAAGTCGATTGAAGCTTTCCGCGCTGAAATTTCAAAAATACGAAGCGGTAAAGCAAATACGGCTTTGCTTGACGGCGTGAAAGTCGATTATTACGGAGCTGTTACTCCGCTCAGACAAATGGCTAACGTTTCCGTACTTGACACACACACTCTCTCAATTACTCCCTGGGACCGTTCGACAGTTCAGATGATCGAAAAAGCTATAATGACATCGGACTTAGGACTTAATCCCTCAAGTGATGGTACGAACATCCGCGTGCCTATCCCTTTCTTAACTGAAGAAAGAAGAAAAGATATCATGAAACTCTGCAAAAAAATAGGCGAGGATGCAAAGGTTGCTATCCGGAATATAAGACGCGATGCAAACGACCGCCTGAAAAAGGAACAGAAAGATAAAAAAATATCTGAGGATGAATTGAAAATACATGAAGCCGATATTCAGAAATCTACCAATGCGCATATAACAGCTATTGATGATATGCTGAAGCATAAAGAAAAAGAAATCATGGAAGTGTAAACAATTGAACGCGTGGCTGTATTGAATGTAATATTTTAACACCCGCGCATGTTCCTTAGGCCGCTTAATAATAATGGGCGGCTTTTTCATTATAAACTATTTATCTTTACATAAAAGAGTCGTATCTTCTGTAAAAGTAAATCTAATTAATTAATTCACTCTTAACTTAAGGTTAAATTTTATGAAGATCCGGAAGGAAGAAGCTCTCGAATATCACAGTCAGGGAAGAAGAGGCAAGATAGAAGTCATTCCAAGCAAACCCTGCGTTACCTCCAGAGACCTGTCTCTGGCTTACACACCGGGTGTTGCTGAACCATGTAAGGAAATTGAAAAAAATGACGATGATGTCTATAAGTACACCGCCAAGGGAAATCTTGTGGCCGTAATTTCCAACGGCACTGCTGTACTGGGACTTGGCGATATTGGTCCGCATGCAGGGAAACCGGTTATGGAGGGCAAGGGAGTTTTGTTCAAAAGATTCGCAGATATTGACGTGTTTGATATCGAATTAAAGACAAAAGATACTAAAGAGATAATCCGTTGTGTTCAACTGTTAGAACCTACTTTTGGCGGAATTAATCTTGAGGATATTAAAGCTCCTGAGTGCTTTGAAATCGAAGAAGAACTTAAAGCCACAATGAACATCCCTGTATTTCACGATGACCAGCATGGAACGGCTATCATCTCCTGCGCGGCACTTATCAATGCGGCTGAAATTTCTAATAAGAAATTAGAAGACCTGAAACTTGTAATTAACGGAGCCGGAGCCGCTGCCGTTGCCTGCGCCAATCTTTATATCCGTGCCGGCGTTAAGCATGAAAATATAATGATGTGCGATTCTAAAGGAGTTATTTCGAAAGACCGCGATGACCTTAATAAATATAAACTTGCCTTTGCAGCTGAAACTGACCGTAAAACTCTTGCGGAAGCTATGACCGGTGCGGATGTATTCATCGGACTTTCAGTTAAAGACTGCGTTACAAAAGATATGATCCGTAGCATGGCCGACAATCCTATTGTTTTCGCAATGGCTAATCCTGATCCTGAAATTTCTTATGAAGATGCAGTCGATGCCAGAAAGGATATCATCATGGCAACAGGCCGCAGCGATTATCCGAACCAGGTAAATAACGTACTCGGCTTTCCATTTATTTTCCGTGGCGCGCTCGATGTAAGAGCTTCAGCCATTACAGAGGAAATGAAAATGGCGGCCGTTCAGGCTCTCGCATCTCTTGCAAAGGAAAAAGTACCTGAAATTGTTTTCCAGGCTTATGGCGGCAATGAGTTCACATTCGGACGCGAATACATTATCCCGAAACCATTCGATCCGAGAGTGCTTTGGAAGGTTGCTCCCGCAGTTGCAAAAGCAGCCATCGAATGCGGCGTTGCCAGAATTAAAATAGATGACTGGCAACAATACGAGGAAGAACTAAAAGAACGCCTCGGCATGTCCAAGGAAGTCATTCGCATTATGATAAATAAAGCGCAGAAGAATCCTAAGCGTGTAGTTTTCCCTGAAGGCGAGGAAGAAAAGATTATCCGCGCAGCGCGTACCGTTCAGGGGGACAATATTGCTATTCCGATACTTATTGGAAAAGAAGAGATAATAAAAGGAAAAATGAATTCACTCGGTATCGATCCGAGCGAGTTTACAATTATTGACCCGCGTGCATCGGATAAATTCGATATCTATGCTGAAGAATTTTACAAGGCACGCCAGAGAAAGGGCATATCTAAAATAGTAGCCCACAAGAGACTAAAACGCTCAAATTATTTCGGCTCGATGATGGTTAAAATGGGCGATGCCGATGCTCTTATCTCCGGACTTACAACCAGTTACCCTGAAACAATCCGTCCCGCTCTCGAATGTGTCGGTGTAAAAGATGGTTTTAAGGTTGTCTCGGGACTTTACATTGTTATTACAAAACGCGATGTTTATTTCTTTGCCGATACTACCGTAAATGTTAATCCTAATGCTGATGAACTGGCTGAAATAGCTATATCAGCCGCCGATACCGTTACCCGCTTCAATATCGAGCCGAGAGTAGCAATGCTTTCATTCAGCAACTTCGGCAGCGCGCCTAAACCTGAATCATTAAAAGTAAAGACCGCAGTCGAAATCGTTAAGAAACTGAGACCTGATATAATGATCGATGGCGAAATGCAGGCCGATACGGCGGTTGTCCAGTCAATCCGCGAAAATGACTTCCCTTTTACAACTCTTAAGGGAAAGGCAAACGTCCTGATTTTCCCCGACCTTAATTCAGGAAATATAGCCTATAAACTTATGGCAAGGATAGGCAACGCCGAAGTAATAGGTCCGGTGCTTCAGGGAATGAAGAAGCCTGTTCATGTATTGCAGAGAGGCGCTTCAGTAGAGGACATTATCAACATGACAGCCATTGCTGTTGTGGACGCCAGCGCCTGATAATGTTCTGATATTAACAAAATGGCGGACCCGCGGGCAGGTCCGCCATATTTTATCTGCCGGCTAAGGAACATTCCTTATAAGTTGTTTGCTTAATCTTAGTTCTCAATAAATTTTCATTATGCTAAAGTGTCCGATTTCTTTTGACAATACATTCGATTCAAAATTACAGGAGTTTAGACATGCCGGTTAATTTATCGACCTGGGTAATTTTCAGGGTTTATGACAGAAGCTTTTCTTTGTCGGCTGAAAATATCATAGCAATAATCAAAAGACCAGATGTTACGAACCTTCCTCAAATGTTTTTATATGTAAAAGGAATTATCAAATACAGAGAAGAAATTTTTACAATTTATGATTTAAATTGAAATTTGTGTTTAAAAATATTATTTATTTTACCGGCAGTATGGTTGTTTTCTTCGCAGGAGTTCTTCTCTACGGAATGTTTCTTGGATTAAAGGATATTTCGTTAAGCGAAGCACTTGCGGCAAAGAAAATGAGATATCTTACCAATGTGCATCTGGTTATCCACAGGCGTGGCTATATGATTGATCTATACTCCGATACTACGGTTGTTAAGTCGTATCATGCCGTTTTTGGACGGAATAGTTCAAAACATAAGACGTTTACGGATGATAAGGTAACGCCTTTAGGAAAATATACTATCTGCCGCATTGATTCAGTTTCTCCGTACCAGAGATTCATAAAGCTTAATTATCCTAACGCCAAAGACATAACCGATGCTTACTTTGCCGGTCTGCTTTTCAACAGGGAATATGAAAGCGCTAATAATGAACTTCTGAATAATGAATGCCCGGTAATAGACCGTTATAAATTATCCAGCATAGGCATACACGGCATCGGGCGGCTGAATCTGGTATTTAAGAACCTTCCGTTTGTCTATAACTGGACAAATGGCTCAGTTGCAGTAAGCAATGAGAACATCGATGAATTAATTACAATAATAAAAATAGGTACCGAAGTTGAAATTAAAGATTAAAATCCTCGCTATTATTTTTGTGCTCGCTATGTCAGCGCTGGTTTCTTCATGCAAGATTAAAGAAATTCCTCAGCCGATGCCGGTAATCTCAGCTGACTCTGTTTTCGTGCTTAAGAAACTGGAACTAAAGAAAAATGTAAAAAAAATATTGGGCGACAGCGTACTGTTTGTTGAGGCAGGGAATTTTAAGAAAGAGTCCTCGCCTGGTGTAGTAGCCGGTATAGAGGTATCAACCCCTAAAATCTGGGGTATCAGGTTTGCTTATCTGGATAATAAAGAGGGCGGACTTACGCGCTCGTTTGAAACAAAACTTCTTAAAGGCTCCCTGAAGGGAGGAATAACACGCAAGTTTAAGCTGTCAGACAGCACGGCCGAGATGATTTATTATGATTCGCAGGACTACTTCCTCGGAAGCGGTGGCGGTGAAGTATTTTCATACATAGTTGATTTTGTACAGAATAAGGTTTATTCAGCTCATTTCTTTACTGTGCCCAGGAAGCCTGTTTCACTCTTCCTTTCTCCGAATATCGATAACAATGAAATCAGGAATATGTTTATTAAACATTTTCAGAAGGATTATCCTGATTTGAGGGTAGTCTCGCGTGATTATAATCTCGAAGATATTTTTTAAATGTTGTTTATCCGGTCTGAAGAGAATCTTATAATTATGCCCCGGCTAAAAAAACTTATCTTATTGCCACTTCTGCTTGTGATGCTTTCAGGATATGGGCAGTTATATTTTGCCCGGGAGGAACTACCTGTACAGTATGAACTGACGGCTCTTGAGTTTAATGGTAATAATTCTATTGCATCTTCAAGGCTTGTGGATGTTATTTTATCAAAGCGGACACCCGGCTGGTTTCTCAAATTCTTAAATAAAGTTTCGGAAAGTATCGGGAGGGAAGCTTCTATATTTGATTCGACAAAAATTCCGGCGGACCTTGCCGCACTCGAAAACTTTTATAAGGATAATGGTTTTTTCAAAGCAAAATTTTCTTATACTGTTAAACTTAATGCTGACAATAATAAGGCTGAACTGACATACATAATTACCGAAGGTTCGCGGTTTGTTATACGAAATTACCATTATCAGGGACTTGACAGCCTTCCGGCAGAGCTTACTGAGAAAAAACCTGAAATAAAAGCTGACTCGACAACATTTTTTACCAGGGTATTAATCGAACAGAATAACCGCCCGCTTGTAAATTTTATGAGGGATAATGGTTATATGTCCGGAGATATTAACAGATCTGAAGTGTTTGTTTATCCTGATTCAAACTTTGTCGATATAAAAATTGATGTAAGCCCGGGCCGCCGGTTTACGATTGATTCTATAACGGTTGAAAAAAAAGGAGACGGGCAGGAATTTGTTGAAGATACTCTGATAAAGAAAATCGCGGGTATTAAACCCGGTGATTATTACAGCGCGGATGAAAGGCAGAGAGCGCAGGTAAGACTTTATCGTACAAATTTATTCTCTACGGTTCTTGTTAATGTTGTTTCCGTTGTAAGAGATACGGTTAATACGCACGCAAGACTAAATATAACAGGGGATATTAGTTCACTTAGTGAGCTTTCGCCCGAATTTATTGTTAATAACCAGTCGAATGCTTTTAATGTCGGTCTTGGTGTTAATTACAGTAAAAAGAATTTCTTTGGCGAAGCCAGGACGTTTACATTAAGCAGTAATTTCGCTATTCAGGATATCTTTATAAGTTATAAGAATATTCCAACCTTCCTTGCCTCTGATGATACATCATTGGGCTACCTTGACAGCCGCGCGGTTATTGAGCAGCCTTACCTGCTTGGAAGAAGAATAACAAGCCGCATGGAATCGTATTTTACAGTCGATAAAAGAAAAGAGTATAAAACATCAACGTTCGGCGGGAAGATCAGCTTTGATTTCGAACTGCCGAAGTTTGTCTATTTAACTTCGTTGCTGACATATTATTCAGCTGAGAAAACGGTCTATGATTTTCAGAGCAGATATATTATTGATAAGATTAAGAATAAGCTTATTGCTCAGGGAGTGAATCAGGATAGCGTCAGTTTCTATTATGATAACCAGGAGCTTAGTTCCAAAAGGGAAGTAACCTCAATTATCGGTGCCGATTTAGGAATCAATAAAACAGATAATCCGATATTCCCGACCAGGGGATTTAATATCACGCTTACTATTGAGGAAGCTAATCTGCTACCGGCGATATTAAATAATCTTGGCGGCGATATTGACTATAGAAGTCAGTTTTACCGCGTGCAGTCAACAATCACATACTTCCCTGATATATATAATTCGCCCGGCTCTGCTTTTGGTGTTAAGCTGAAGGCAGGTTATCTTCAGGCATACGCCCGAACGGACATGGGATTGCCGCTTAATAAAAGATTTACAGCGGGTGGCAGCAACTCGGTGAGGGGCTGGCGTTCGAGGGAACTGGCACCTTCGGCTCTTATATCGTTAAGTTCCAACAGCGATATCGCTGATTATGTTATAAAGGATTTCCCTTTCGGCGGCACATTCCTGATAGAAGGCACCTTTGAAACACGTAACAGGATATATGACAGTTTCGGTATGGCGGCATTTATTGATTATGGAAATACGTGGGAAGGTTATAAGACTTTCTCATTCAGCGGACTTGCCATAGCCTCAGGTTTCGGATTCAGGTATTATTCACCATTTGCACCGCTCAGGCTCGATTTTGGTTTTAAGGCTTACGACCCGGTGCTGAAACAGAATTTCTTTAAGCGTTACGAGAGAACTCATATCTTACAGGATATATTTAACGTAATGAATATCCATCTCGGTATAGGGGAAGTTTTTTAGGGTGTACAACAGATTTTCCTTTCCCCCCATCTTCTGCCCATAATCGCTTCAGGGGAAATGAGTAAGATTAAGATTATGAGAGGGGAATTTACTACGTTGCCGGAAGTGTAAAATGAAAAGTAGTTCCCGTTCCATCTACGCTTTCTACCCAAATCCTGCCACCATGTTTTTCGACAAATTCTTTGCAGAGTAACAGCCCTAAACCTGTACTTGGTTCATTGTCAGTACCTCTTCGTCCTACTTTTTCTGCTATTTTAAATAACTTTTCAGATATATCTTCCGGCATTCCAATCCCGCTGTCGGTTACTGATATTTTTACCATATTATTTTCTGTTTCCTTAGAACTTACTTTTACCTTTCCACCATGCTTGGTAAACTTTACAGCATTTGATAAAAGATTACGTAAAATGGAATTAAGCATAGCCTCATCCGCCTTGACAATCTGGTTCTTGTCAATTTGATTAATTATCTCAATCCCTTTCTGCTCTCCGCGTTTAATTGATAAATCAAGATTCTGAGAAACTATTTCAGACAGATCTATTTCTACCGGTTCAAAATTTATTGCGCCCTGCTGCATACGCGCCCATTCCAGTAAATTATTTAACAACGTAAAGATATTCTGGGCATTCATGTGCATCTCACGGGCTACTTCAGATAACTCATCCTGAGAAAAATTATTAATATCCTCAGCCATTAATTCTGTTAATCCCATGAAACCCTGGAACGGTCCTTTCAAATCATGTGCGATGATGGAGAACAGCTTGTCCTTTTCTGAATTTATTACCTCAAGCGTTTCTTTAGTTTCGGTTAGTTCACTCACGAGGGAATGTTCCTGAATCAGATTCTCTTCAATAACCATCTTCGATATTTGTAAGTCCTCATTAAGTTTCAAAAGTTCGAGTTCAGCTATTTTCCGCTCGGTGATGTCAATAGAATATCCCGTTGTGCCAATTACGTTTCCCTGGCTGTTAATAATAGGGGCTTTAAAAGTTTCGAACCATTTAACATTGTCTTTATCTAAAATTGATTCTTCAACAATGACTAGTTTTTTTGTTTGTATAACCCGGAGATCATCTGCGATATATTTATCAGCCAGTTCCCGGGGCCATAAGTCCATATCAGTTTTACCGACAAGCTCTTCAAGGTTATCAAAGCCGAGTAAATCTGAAAATTTCCTGTTTACCATGAGAACTCTGCCGTTCAGATCTTTCAGCCAGAACAGACCGGACTGATTTTCGACAATAGCCGACAGATAAGACTCGCGCAGACGCAGAGCTTCTGCGGACTGCTTTCGTTCGGTAATATCGCGGGTTGATGCGTAAAAATAATGCATCTCTTCCAGCGTAACTGTGATACTGCTGATTTCGACATCGATAAATGTACCGTCCTTGCGGCGATGATGTGTAGTGAACATGTATGCGGAATTGCTATTTATTACTTCTTTTATCTTTAGCAACAGTTCTTCAGCCGGGAATTGTGCATCCCAGTCAGTAACATTAAGCTGTAATAATTCTTCGCGTGTATAACCGAGCATTTTACAGAAGGCTGTATTGACTTCTACAACATTGCCCTGATCGTCAAGAATATGAATACCATCGCTTGCGGTTTGCAGAAGTATCTGGTTGCGCAGAGCTAAAGCTTTGGTGGCATCTTCCGCCTGTCTGCGTTCGGTGATGTCATGATAATTCAATAACACGCCATTAATTATGGGATCATTTATAAAGTTGGCAGCTGTAAGATAAACCGGCTTATAACTCCCGTCTTTACATTTATACCTGTACTCCACTACTTTTACAGATTTATCATTTTCAAGGAGAGTAAAAAATTCTTTTTGAATACGCTCCAGATCGTCCGGATGAACTGTTAACCAGCCATCTGTGCCTATAAGGTCCTGCGGTTGCCATCCGAACCATTTCTCGATATTGGGGCTGTTATATTTAAATATGCCGTCTGCATCAACTATGCCGACTACATCTGAAATATTGAAAATCATTGAACTATGTTTAGTCTCATTTTCACTTAAGTCCCTGGTTAATTCTTCGGCCAGTTCATAAGCACGGATATTCGTATTAATAAGCAACAGATAAATGACAAATAATAAGATGCTGAAGCTTATTCCGCCTGTTGCAACGTACCATACTTTGCTGTAATCCAGACCCGATTTAGCGGGATCATATTTTGTAAACCGCAAATACCATAGATCATTGTTGAAGGGAATAGAATATTTCAGAGAGAATAGCGGAGAGGGGATCGCTTTCCTGTCAATATCCTGCTTATTGTCATAAAGCAGAGCATTCCGGTTAAATGAAAAATTATCAAATATCTCCAGCCGGATATTCTTTCCTATTATAAGGGCTTGAGAACTTCCCAGAATTCCTTTCATCAGATCATTCATCCGGTGTGGAATGTAAACCCACCCATTAATGGCGCGCCGGCGTTCTTCTATAGTTCCAACCGGCATTTCTCTCTTATAAACAGGAACATACATAAGTATGCCCGCCTGGATATCCTTATTTGTTTCCTGGACAAGTGTAATTTTTTCGGTAAGAACAGCAATATTATAATCTCTGGCTGTTTCCATAGCTTTTCTGCGGGTCGGCTCAGAAAACATATCATAACCAAAAGCGCGCAGATTCCTGCCGGAGAATGGGTACAGATATATCATTGATGTATATATTTCTCTTTTGCCTTTCGGTCTGACGGAGTACTGTGGGAATCCTTCACTTTGAATTTGCTTTTCATGCAGGGCTAACTGATCCGGGTGGATGATAACTGAGTAACCAATCCCCTGAATACCTGGTGATTTTTTTTCAACTCTCTGATTCGCATAAAAATTTAGCCATTTATTTATGGTTACTTCTTCGGAATTTTCAATGAAGGCGGCTCCGCTTCGAAGCAACTGGGCGTGTGTATAAAGTCTTGCGGATATTTTATTATTCAGGTCAGTACAAGTGAGATCAAACTCAGTTTTTGCTTTTGTTTCGACATCTGTTTTTAATAAGAGGCTTGCTGTAAGTGTCAGGAGCAGTCCGCCTGCCAGTAAAGCTGACGCCAGCCATATTCGCTTTTTCTCAAGCTGCCAGACAGTTCTGTTTTCAAGAAATATCCGTATAAAATCAAATACAGAATTTGACCGGGAATAGTCAGGACTACTAATTGGCATACATGTCTCTTTTGCAGGAATTAGAATATTTTAGTCAATATGGTTCTAAAAGTTAATAATCAATTTAATTTTTAGATTTGAGGGATAAAGGTAATAATTTTCAGGACAAAAGACATAAAAATATTCTGCCACAGGTTGAAACCCGTAGCAGAATTTTTCTTACTCTTAATCACTTCAGAAAAAATGATTAAGAGTAAGAACAGATTATAATCATTCTATTACGTGTGGGGGAATTTGCAATACTGCCGGAAGTGTAAAATGAAAAGCAGTTCCCTTTCCGTTCTCGCTTTTTACCCAGATTTTGCCACCATGCCTTTCCACAAATTCTTTGCAGAGTAGCAGACCCAGGCCTGTGCTTGGTTCACCGTCTGTACCTTTGCGTCCTACATTTTCAGCTACTTTAAATAACTTTTCAGATAAAGTTTCCGGCATCCCGATACCGCTGTCGGTTACAGATACTGCTATCATGTTATTCCCTGTTTCTCCCGTCTTGACTATTACTTTCCCTCCCTGTTTAGTAAACTTTACAGCATTTGATAAAAGATTACGTAAGACAGAATTAAGCATAGCCTCATCTGCCTTAACAATCTGGTTCTGGTCAATTTCATGAACTATCTCAATCCCTTTTTGTTCTCCGCGTTTAACCAGCAATTCAATATTCTGAAAAACTAACTCAGACAAGACTATTTCCGTTGGACTGAAACTAATCATACCCTGTTGCATACGTGTCCATTCCAGCAAATTATTTAACAATGTAAAGAGATTTTTGGAAGTACTGTACATTTCGCGGGCTACGTCAGATAATTCCTTCTGAGAAAAATTAGTAATGTTTTCAGCCATCAGTTCGGTTATTCCCAATAAGCCTTGGAAAGGGCTTCTCAAATCATGTGCAATAATAGAAAATAGTTTATCCTTCTCTGAATTTATTACTTCAAGCTTTTTTTTAGTTTCGGTTAGTTCTTTTACAAGCGAATGTTCCTGGTCTAAATTTTCTTCAATAAATATTTTTGATGTTTGCAAATCCTCATTAAGTTTCAGAAGCTCAAGTTCAGCTTTTTTCCGTTCGGTAATATCATGGTAATTTACCAGCACGCCATTAATCATGGCATCATTTATAAGATTGGTACCCGTAAGAGATATTGGCTTATAACTCCCGTCCTTGCATTTTAATCTGCACTCCGCAGTTTTTACCGAGTTATCCTTTTCAAGGAGAGAGAAGAATTCTTTTTGAACGCGCTCCAGATCGTCCGGATGAATTATTAACCAGCTGTCTGTGCCTACAATATCCTGTACCTGCCATCCGAACAATCTTTCAATATTGGGGTTATTGTATTTTACTATGCCGTTTATGTCAATTATGCAGATTACATCTGAAATATTGGAAATCATTGAACTATATTTAATCTCACTTGCGCTTAAGTCCTGGGTTAATTCCCCGGCAAGTTTGTAAGCTCGGATATTAATATTAATGAGTAGCAGATAAAGGAAAAATAACAGGATGCTGATGCTTGTTCCGCCTGTCGCAATATACCATACTTTGCTGTAATCCAAGCCCGATGTTGTGGACTCATGCTGCGTAAACAATAAATACCATTGATGACTGTTGAAGGAAACAGAAGTCCGCAGAGAAAATAATAAAGGAGATGTTATATACTTATTAGTTATTTTTTTACTGTCATAAAGGAGAGCATTCCGGCTGTATGAAGAGTCATCAAATATTTCGAAGCAGATATGTTCTTCTTTAACAGGTTCGTAACTGCCGAGAAGCTTGGACATCATATCATTCATCCGGTTTGGACTGCAAATCCAGCCCTGTACAGCCTGGCGGCGTTCTTCAACAGTCCCAAGTGGCATCCTTTTCTTATAAACAGGAGCTACCATAAGCGCGCCCGCCTGAATTTCCTTAGATGTCTCCTGGAAAATCGTGATTTTCCCGGAAAGAGCAACGATATTAAGATCTCTGGCTGTTTCCATAGCTTTTCTGCGGACCGGCTCAGAAAACATATCATAACCAAAAGCGTGCAGGTTTCTGCCGGAGAATGGGTACAGATATATCATTGATGTATATATTTCTCTTTTGCCTTTCGGTTCGACAGAATATTGCGGGAATCCTTCGCTTTGAATTTTCTTTTCATGCAGGGCTAACTGATTTTTGGGGATTATAACTGAGTAGCCAACACCCTGAATTCCGGGGATATTTTCCTCAATCTTCTGACTTGCATAATAATTTCGCCATTCATTGCGGGTTACTTCTTCAGAATTTTCAACAAAAGCGGAACCGCTTCGAAGTAATTGGGCATGTGTATGAAGTCTTGCGGATATTTTGTTTTTAATCTCGCTACAAGCTAGATTAAACTCATTTTTCGCATCTTCTTCAACTTCTGTTTTTAAAGCGAGACTGGCTGAAAGTGTCAGAAGCAACCCGCCTGTCAGTAAAGCTAACGCCAGCCATATTCGCTTTTTTTCCAGTTGCCAGACAGACCTGTTTCTAAGAAATATTTGTATTAAATCAAAGACAGAATTTGATTGGGACTTGTCAAAATTACTAATTGACATACATGGTTCCTTACAGGGATTAAAATATTTCAGTTAATATGATTCTTAGACTAATACTCAGTTTATTTTTAAGATTTGAAAGATAAAAGTAATGATTTTTAAGATAAAAGACATAAAAATATTTCATCATGGATAAAAGCTGTAATATTTTTGGGTCTATGTTGTTTATAGTGGGTAAAAAGCAGTTAAACATACATATAGATTAACGAGGAGCGAAGTTTAGGAATATGAGGAATACAGCATAGAGAAAATGGCAACACTTAAATTTCGTTGGTGTGATTTAGTAGTGGAATCAGAGTAAAGCCTGTTCAGGAAATTTGTGTACGCTAAAAAGCTATTATACCGGTATTGTAAATTTTATTAACTAATGTTACGCAAAATTCATCTCGAACTATGATTTGTGTGATTTTTATGCTTTATATGATAACGCATTCAGCATGAAAATGAATCATGGTTAATCATCATAATCATAGTTCTGACAATTTCGGGTAAACTGTCTGAACTGTGATTCATGTGATTATGCTGATTTTTATGATAACGCAGGTCATTAGCTGGCTTTGCCCGCTGGAGAACCCTGACGAAGAGACAAACCAGGGGTGTCGCGTTCTCTTTATTCATGGAAGTGAGGGCACTATTAAACCAGGGACATAACGTTGTTCTTTTTCCTATGAAAATTACCGGTTCTTCTGCTGTCCGGTTCTCTTCCATTGAATCAGACATTCCGGTTGTACCCTTCTTCATTATGTATTCCATTATCGGCTGGAAAACCTGAGTATTTCGTTATCTGATTTATGCTGTACCAGCCACCTTATTTATTCATTTAACTTTAGTACATTCAGGCATGACATTTCTATCGGGTTATCACATAGATTATAGAGATTATTTTGGGGAAATGGTTTTTATTTCCAAATTTACGCGATAGAAGTATTGACAATAAATTATATTTTGTCGTATTTTATCATTAGTTATTAATTAGTTTTTGTAAGTTGTTTAACATTCAGACTCAGCAGGGTTCTTTCCCCAGAACTTTGCAATATGAGTCAGCCCGGTATCCCCCCCGATGCCGGGCTTTTTATTATCTGTTCAGGAAAAATATGTCAAAAGTAAAGAAAAATGCACGCCCGGTAAAAAAGAACTACTCTTCTCCATTCTCAATCTGCTGGACAAAAGAGAATTACTATCTTCTTATACTTGGTCTGGTATTATTAACGATTGGTTTTTATGTGATGTCCATCGGAAGCTGGGATAATCCTGTCGCCCTGACACTTTCTCCACTTTTACTTATAACCGGCTACCTTTTAGTTCTCCCTTCTTCTATTTTCTATAAGAAGAAATTATCCGAAGAAAAACCGGTAACGGAGAATGTTAACAGCAAAAGTTAATGGTATTGTAATTTCGACTCGGTTCAGCAAATATTGGAATGCAGGTAAGCTTTTGTCAGCACAATAATACCTGTCATGTAATGATATCAACGTAAAGTAATTCTATTTGCAAATATTACGGGCGGATTGAACGTGGCAAATCTTGATTTTGAAGAATTCGTAAGTCTTAAATTTCTTCTTTCAATCGAAGGCATAGGAACTGCAAGAGTACAGAAACTTCTTCAAAAATTTAATTCCTTCCATGAAATTTTATCAGCAGATGCGCGTGCGCTTTATTCTGCCAACTGTATATCAGAAAATACTGCATCCAGAATATCTGCCGCAGTCAGCTCCCAAAAAAAATCTTATTATAAAAAAGTTGAAACAGAGCTGAAAAATCTGGAGAATATTGGCGCAGGTTATCTGACATTCTTCGATGAAGCATATCCTGAGATGCTAAAAAACATTTATGACCCGCCGCTTATAATTTATATCAAGGGGAAATTCATGCCGGAGGACAGGTATTCTGTCGCGATTGTCGGGACGCGGAACCCCACGGAATATGGTAAAAAGCAGGCGCAAAGGTTTGCAGGCGGGCTTGCAGAGCAGAGAATTACAATTGTAAGCGGACTTGCCTCAGGTATTGATTCAGTTGCGCATAAAGTCGCACTTGAACGTCGCGGGCGTTCGATTGCTGTTATGGGCACCGGTCTTGACATGACTTATCCTGCGATAAATCATAGTTTATGCAGTGAAATTGCAGAGCATGGAGCGGTTATAACTGAATATGAATGGGGCATTATGCCAGAGGCACAGAATTTTCCGAGGCGTAACCGTATAATTTCGGGACTTTCATTAGGCGTACTGGTCGTGCAGTCGGCTGTTAAGGGTGGTTCATTAATTACGGCAAAGGATGCACTGGAACAAAACCGTGAAATTTTTGCCGTTCCCGGGAATCTTGGTGATGACTATTCCGAAGGGACAAACGCGCTTATCAGGGATAATAAAGCAAAACTTGTTACTTCCCCAGAGGAGATTATCTCAGAACTAAATCTTAAAATGCAGCCTGTGGAGTTTAAGAAGACCCCTAACCCCGAGATACAGTTAAATCTTTTTGAAGAAAAGATAGTGGAGTGCCTTTCCAGTGAACCATGCCATATCGATAAGATTTCCAGTCTGACTTCGCTTTCGACTTCGGAGTGCCTGGTTTATTTATTATCGCTTGAGTTTAAGGGACTGGTCAGACAGTTTCCCGGCAAGATGTTTTCGATAGATTAATATTCTTCAAAACTGTTTATGGACTGACCGAATGACAGCATTCAGGATAAAATGTCAGGTAAATTTTTTTCTGGTTTTCCAGAGGGATTTTAACCTTTCCTTAATTGTCTTTTCCTGTCCGTTTTCGGACGGGTTATAATATTGGGTGTTCTTCAACTGGTCGGGAAGATAATCTTTCTCTATAAAATTATTTTCAAAGTCATGGGGGTACTGGTACTGACTGCCGTATCCTAATTCTTTCATCAGTTTTGTCGGGGCGTTCCTTAGATGTAGCGGAACGGGGTATAAAGGCTTTGTTCTGACATCAGAGAAGGCTTTTTCAATTCCCATATAGGATGCGTTGCTTTTGGGTGAAGAGGCAAGATACGTAACGCACTGAGCTAAAATAATCCTTGACTCCGGCATACCGATTTTTTGGACGGCACCAAAGCAGGCTTCCGCTAACAGTAGTGCATTGGGGGAAGCGTTGCCAATATCTTCTGATGAAAATATAATCATTCTGCGGGCTATAAAAAGCGGGTCTTCGCCACCTTCGAGCATCCTTGCCATCCAGTACAAAGCTGCATCCGGGTCGCTGCCTCTGAGGCTCTTAATGAAGGCGGAAATGATATTATAATGTTCCTCGCCAGCCTTATCATACATGATATTTTTCTTTTGCGCCGTATTTTCGATAACAGCCTGAGTAATTTTAATTACTTCGGAAGATAGCTCCTGAATTACCGAAGCTTCAAAAATATTGAGCATTGCACGGGCATCACCTCCTGAGATATAAATAAGGAAATCGGTATCGATGGTTTCGATATTTAATCTGCTTAGGAATTCATCGCGGGCAATGGCAAATCTGAGGATATTTTCAAGGTCGCTTTTGGATAATTCCTCAAGGACAAAAATTCTTACGCGACTTCTCAGAGCCGGAATTACTTCAAAGGAAGGGTTCTCTGTCGTGGCTCCGATTAGTGTAATAAGCCCGGATTCAACAGCGGAGAGGAGCGCGTCCTGCTGGCTTTTATTGAAACGATGAATTTCATCGATAAAAAGGATAGTCCGTTTGTTATGCTCTGAATTTTCTTTTGCCTGCGAAATGATTTCTCTAATATCCTTTACGCCTGATGAGACAGCGTTGATCTGATGAAATTCCGAGCTTGTCTGACCAGCAATAATTCTCGCAATAGTGGTCTTGCCTGTTCCGGGCGGTCCCCAGAGAATGAATGAACCAGGCGAATCATTCTCAATCATCTGCCGGACAGGTTTGCCTTTGGATAACAGCGCTTCCTGCCCCTGAAAATCATTCAGGCTTAACGGACGGACTCTTTCAGCTAATGGTGTCCGGGGTATTTCAATTTTGCTACTCAATAAAAAACTTTCCTTTGATAAAAACAAACGGCTTAAAATTCTGTAGCCACCTTGTTATTTTTCAACTACCTGAAAAACCTTTTCACCTTTGCGAATCATGTTATACTTTTCTCTGGCTACCTTTTCAATCTTACTGTCCATAGTTTTAAGGGAATCAATTTCTGCTTTCAGGTTATCATTGTGCATTTCAATTTCCTGAATTTCCATTTTCAGCTTTCCTGTTTCACTCTTAAGCCTGTAATACCTTACGAAACCAAATTTGTATAAAATAAAAAAGAACAATGCCAGTCCAAGTAATACTATAAGCAGGAACTTCCCATTTGTTTTGGTCAGTTTCATCTTATATGCTTAGCTGAATAATCTTTTCAAGGAGCCTGCCAAAACTAATTCCTTCAGCTTTAGCCATCTTTGGAACAAGGCTGGTGCCGGTCATGCCGGGCAGTGTATTTACTTCAAGGCAGTATATCTTATAATCCCCGGTTATGCGGAAGTCAACACGTCCATAGACGGAGCAACCAAGTGAATTAAATGCAAGCATTGCCTGGGACTGAAGCCGTTTTACCACAGAATCAGGCAGTTCCGCAGGAACAATATACTCGCTCATGCCTGATGTGTATTTACATTCATAATCATAAAATCCGTGTCCGGGTTTTATTTCAAGCACTGGAAGTGCATGACCTTCCAGCACGGCTACCGTTATCTCGTGGCCGGGGATGAATTCTTCAATTACTGCCTTATCAGAAAACTGCAGGGCAAGTTTTACAGCTTCTTCAACTTCATCTTCGGAACTGCATTTGGTAAGCCCGATGGTTGAACCCTGGTCATTGGGTTTTATGATACAGGGATAGCTTAAAAGTTTTGTAATTTTTTCTTTTATAAGCATCAAATCCGCATCGTCCTTCCCGGCTACAAACCACTCAGGGGTAACAACGTCATAATGCTGAAACATAATTTTGGACATCGACTTATCCATTGCAAGTGAGCTTGCAAGAACGCCGGAGCCTGTATATTTAATGCCACGAAGTTCCAAAAGTCCCTGCAACGTACCGTCCTCACTCCATTTACCGTGCAAGCCGAGGAAAGCAATGTCAACATCATCAAACAAGCCGGAGTTTATGACGGCAATACAGTTGCGGTTGCTTATTTCCGCGTAATCCCGACCGGGGATGAAATAATCTTCTTCATTTTCAGGCTGATTAATGCCGTAGGCTGGGTCGATAAGCTTTACTTTATAGCCGAGGTTCTTAAGTTCATGGTAAATTGCCTTTCCGGATGATTTGGAAACTTCACGTTCCGGGGAGGTGCCTCCGAGCAGGAGTGCTATGTTCATATCTTTGATATTTTTCATTTCTTCTTTGTTAATTAATAATAATATTAATGCTATAAATTATATCCTGTTTTCAGGAGCGATGTTAATCCCATAAGTATCCTCAGCGATGGCATAAAGCTTTTGTACCTGACCGCCTGTTAAGGTTTTTTCGCCTCCGAGCATACGTGCAATAAAAAGAGTTTTTGCCGAATGCTCAAGCTTTTCCATTTTGAAATAAGAATCCTTAATACTTGCACCCAAAGTAACCGCGCCATGGTTTTCGAGGAGCATTGCCCAGGAAAACTGAATATATGGCAGGAGCGAATCGGGTAGTTCATCGGTTGAAGGCGTGCCGTATTTGCAGAGCGGTACTCTGCCCATTGTTAAGATAACTTCAGGGAAAACAGAGGATGAATATTCATCTCCTCTTGTAGAAGCGAAAGCCGTAGCATATATCGGATGACAATGCACAACCGCGTTTACTTCCGGACGTTTACTGTAAACCAGCAGATGAATTTTTGCCTCGGTTGTAACTTTCCCTTTCCCTGCAAGCAGGTTACCGAAGATATCAATTTCGAGAAGGTCTTCCATCTCAACTTCGCCCTTGCATTTAGCCGAGGGAGTAATGAGTATCCTGTCTTTGGCAAGTCTCAGCGACAAGTTACCATCATAGGCAGAGACAAAACCTTTCTCATAGACGCGGTGGCAGATTTCGACTAAATCTTTGCGTTCAGGCATTTTCTCTCCAGTTCTTCCATAAGTTTTATATTAGTCAGCCCGTCTCTGCCGGTTACCAGAAGCGAACTACCGTTAAGGAAAGCCTTCTGAACGGAATGAAGAGCATAGAGAAGTTTATTAGCTCTTTTGCGGAAAGCCTTCTTCCCTTCTCCGTTAAGCTGAATTACCAGCCGCGCTGGTTTTGTGGTTTTGCCTATCAGATTTTCGATGCTGACAGCTCCGTCATAGCCAAGAATTTCAACCCGGTTAAAACTCCTCTTGGTATTGAAGGATGCATTAAAAAAACCGTAGCCGCTTCTTTCAAATTTTACAGTAGCAGCGGCAAAGTCATCTACTTCGCTTTTATAAATTATGTTATCGACTACTCCGTTAATATCAGAGATTTCTCCGCCGAAGAATCTTAACAGATCAATAACATGCGTGCCAATATCCCACAACGCGCCACCACCGCTAAGCTCTTTTTTGAAGCGGAAGTTATCGTTGGGAGCGTAATCGACATTATAGTTTGCCGTAATCGAAACAATCTTACCGAGCATTCCTTTGTCTATGATTTCTTTTGCCTTGGCAACAATCGGATGAAAGCGGTGGACATAATTAACCGAAAGAAGAACTTTATTTTCTTCGCATACACTAACCATTTCTTCAGCCTGTGCTGAATTTAAAGCCATCGGCTTTTCGCAATGGATATGCTTGCCGGCGCGGGCGGCCTTAATCACCTGAGTATAATGATTTATATTCGCGCTTGAAATATAGACGCATTCAATATCGCTTTTAAGAAATTCATCGTAATCGTTAAACGCATGCTGGGCAGCGAATTTATCAGCAAGCTGGCGCGCACGGCGCGGGTCATTGCTGTATAGTGAAACCAGTTTGCTTTTAGGCAACATCTGAAGCGTTGGGATAAAAGCTTCTTCGGCAAACTTGCCGCAACCGGCTACTCCCCACTTTAATCGCCTTACTATCCTTGAATGAATATTTAGCATTTTACATCCTTTATTTTCTGTTTATTATTTTTATCTGAGATTAGAGTTTAAGCTTTTCCATCAGCATCAATACAGGTCTGGAACTCTGCATAATATAAAAATGAAGCGAGGGAACATTCTTGTTTAATAAATCCTCAGCCTGGCGTACTGCCCAGTTAACCCCTATCTCCATCACATGTTCAGGCTTCGCACGCATTACCTCTTCGGATAACTCCTCCGGAATATCGATGTAGAAATTCTTCGGGATATTTGACATCTGTGCCTTTGAAGTAATAATCTTAAGCCCGGGAATAACAGGCACATTGATTCCCTCAGTATGGCAGCTGTCCACGTAGCGAAAATACTTCTGGTTGTCAAAAAACATCTGGGTTACAATATATTCCGCTCCGGCATCAACTTTATCTTTTGTATATTTTATGTCAATCTTAAGATTTGGCGATTCGAAATGCTTTTCAGGATAACCGCTCACGCCAACGCAGAAGTCAGCAGGTCTGGCATCGGGCAGTTCATCTTCAAGGTACTTGCCATGGTTCATCGAAACGATTTGATTTACAAGATCCACAGCATAAGGATTAACGCTACGTCCAAAGGTTAATGGCTTCTTATAATTATTCTCATCACCTCTGATAGCAAGGACATTGTCGATGCCAAGATAATGAAGCTCGATAAGAAAGTCCTCAGTCTCTTCCCGCGTAAAGCCCTGGCAGATAATATGAGGAACCGCATCAATGTTATATTTACTCTGAATAAGCGCACAGATACCGAGCGTGCCGGGGCGTTTTCTTTTTACTCTTCTTTGAAGCCCGTTTGGTGTCTCTTCATAAATTACTTCAGCAGCATGGCTGGTAATGTCGATAAACGGCGGATGATATTTCGCGATGCTGTCAATTAAACTAAGCAACGCTTTTGTATCTCCCCCTCTTTGAGGTGGAATTATTTCAAAACTGATTAAAGTATCTTTTTTGTTTGCAATATGTTCAGTTACTTTCATTTCAACCTTATTTTTGACCGCCTAATTTAACATTTTTTTTATATAAGTTCTTTGGAAATTCACAAGTAAGTCTTTTGGACTAAAAAAAATCCCAAAAAAAACAATCGGGAATTCTGACTGGCGGCTATTTCAATATTAGTAATTTATACCCTGAGTTCTTCACTGTCTTTTCATTTGTATTAATTTTTATGTACTTACCCGTCAGCCACATTTCCGTCATGTCCTTGTAATGGACGCTAAAAACATTGCCTGACTGCCCTGAGTTTAAGATAAGATAAAACTCATCGGGATTAGCAAAGTCATACAGATATCGCATCGATGGACCAAGCGTAACCTCATACGGTTTATAGAAAGCATATTCGGTATTAAAGAGTGTAGTACCGCTGCCGCCTGTGGGATACGGACCAATGTCCATGAAATTATCCACAAACCCGTATCTGCCGTGAAAGATATGCTTCATTGTAACCGTGTGCAGATTTCCCCACTGCCAGTTAAACGCGTCATTGCCTCTGGTTCTTTCGAGATAGCTTAAAGCATCTGAGAGGCTGCGTCTTATAATATCATCACGTGTCTCTATTTGTTTTGTTTTAGTATCATCAAACCACTGAGATTTATTCTCTTTCAGCATTTTCATAATACTGCGGTAAGGCACATTTGCCATAAAGACATATTCGTTGAAGAGACTTTCCCCCATTTCATCGATAAACGTATTGCGCAACAGGAACTGAAAAAAGACTTCCTCAATAGACGGCACCTGACTGAATTCGCTCATGTTATAATCCCAGTTATTGAACAATTCGAGAGCTACCTTAAGATTATTATCAGTTATCTTTATGTTCTTAAACGCTTCAGTAATATATGGGGTCAGTTCTCTTGCATGAGGTGAAACAAAATCATTCTGATAATGCATGAAATCAGTAATCGTGTACTTCTCTTTAGCTGTCAGTAATTCCGTTATGCGTTCAATCCTCGATGGCGGTTCCCACAAGTTTGAGAGATGATATGGAAAGTCCTTCACGGTTTTGTTATTAGCCGAAGCGATAAAGTTATCCGCCGGATTATACAGTGACGGCATCTGTTCAAACGGGACATAGCCTTTCCAGTCAGCAGCGTCCGTTGTACCATCAAAGACAAAGGTTGAACTGTTTACACTCCTTATCGGCAGTCTGCCGGCACAGTAATATCCGATGTTGCCTTTTGAATCGGCATAAACAAAGTTCTGAGCCGGAACTGAGTAGTTCTTAAGTCCTGCCTTAAACTCATCCCATGAATGCGCCCTGTTAATCTGCAGAATTGCCCCGGGTTCATTGGTAAATTCACTGGCAGTCCAGCGCATACTCAGATTGTCCTTTTGCCGGTTATCCGACGGGAATAATTTTTTATAAGGATGGATATTTGAAATAATTGGACCGCGGTGCGTCTCTTTAACGTTTATTTCCACACGTTCAGAATCTTTAACTGTGATAAAATAACGGGTAGATTTAATATTCATCCACCCGCCGTTGAACTTATATTTTCTGCCGGCAGAATCAAGCTGCTCCATATAAAAATCAGCGTTATCGAGCATAGCGTTTGTCATTACCCATGAGATACTTTCGTTCTTCCCGATAACAATCCCCGGCACGCCCGGAAGCGTTACGCCTTCGGCTCTCCATGTCCTGCCACGAATAACCGCCGCATACCATCGGCCCGGGGACTGAAGTGCAAGGTGGGGATCGTTTGCAATTATCGGTTTTCCGCCTTCTGACTTTTTGCCATTAACTACCCAGTTATTTGAACCTATATGCGTTCCAGTAAATCCCATAAAACTTCTGAATGCTTTATCAGTCTCCATAAAAGAGAGGGGAACCAGCGGATTATTCCTGACTGACGATGGAATAATTGCAGGCGCATTCTCCGGGAAACCAGGCAGAATATCCCTTGCCTTTTCTTCTCCGAGTTTCTGAACAAGGTGTGTAAATGCCACATCAGTCCACCAGCTTATGTTTAGTTCCCACGCCATCAGCTTCCCGATCATCAGCGAATGTTCAGGTTTCCATTGGTACGGGTCGTAACCCAGAGCATCGAATTCAACTGAGTATTTCCCTTTTGCTTCTTTAATGTAAGCATTCACTCCGGCAGAATAAGCTTCCAGCATTGACTTTACTTCCTGACTGATGCGGTTATAATCCCTTTTAACTGTGCGGTCTATCCCGATAGTCTTAAACATTTCATCGTATGGCAAAGTCACTGAACCAAAGACCTCACTTAAACGGCCTTCGGCGACACGGCGGCTTAAGTCCATCTGGAAAAGACGTTCCTGCGCATGACAATAACCAAGAGCAAATGCGGCATCCTGGTCTGTGGAAGCATAAATATAGGGAATTGCATAACCGTCTCTATAAATTAAGACTTCGGAACTCAGTCCTGCAACCTTTAATGCGCCGTTATATTCTGCTACAGATTTTGACAGGGACTGGTAAAATATAAATACTGCCGCAGAACAGACTACAAGAAGTGTAATAAAAACTGCAATTATGTTTCGTAACCATCCGGGCATATTCAACCATTCTTCGTTCTTGTTGGGAGACTTTTTTTATGTACAGAGTTTTTTCTGATTCTAAGCGAAATTTAAGAATTTATTGGCATAGTTATTTTAAAAACAGTACATAATTTTCTCCGGGTGTATGACAAATTTTCCCCCGGCAAAAGAATAATACCAAAGAGAAAAGCAAAAAATAGTATTTCATTGTGCCTGAAGGGAAATTTACTGTACCCGATTATTTTCACGCGCCTGAGTATGCCCGCATACTCAGGTGCTTTTTTTTTGAAAGACTCCTTACCTGCAAGCCGGCATATCAGCCAAAATTTAGATATGCGTAATAGTTTATTGAACTAAAATACAGTTATTCAGAGAAAATTAATAAAAGACTACGTTCAAAAATCATTTTTAGAACAAAACCCAGGATTATAATAAATAAATCAGCCTTTAAAATGGAAATGTAAGTCTTTCCAAACAAATTATGTTTATACATCTTAATAATATTTTTAAAAAGTGAAATATCACCTGATTACTACAGCTCCCCGGATGTCCGGGTTTCCTGCATTTCTTCTTTTTACTATTATGTTCTTCCTTTTTATCCGGCAGCCTGACTGCATATACCCGGTTATGCCCGCAAATACTGCAAAACTCATTCAGAATATTCTGCTTCTCCGGTTTGTCTGCTTTTTATACCCTGGTTTTATTTCTCTTAAGTATTCTGATTTTTTAATGATTTTTGGGTTACATTAATTATGAGTCAGTCCGCACCCTTACGCAATAATTATTTTGCTATTCATTTATTTCGTAATTAATTATATTTGACAAACTTTTTTAAGCAACTAACTTAACTTCCTGTATAAAATATATGTATAAAATAAAATCTGCTGAATTTATCGCTCCAAATATTAAGAAATTTGTAATCGAAGCGCCTAAAATAGCTATTAAAAGAAAAGCCGGACAGTTTGTTATCGTCAGGATTAAGGAAGGCGGGGAAAGAATCCCTCTTACCATTTCAGATTCAGATATTACCGAAGGAACAATAACTATAATTGTACAGGGTGTCGGGAAGACTACAAAGGAATTGAATTGCCTAGTGGCAGGCGATTTTATTCAGGATGTTGTCGGTCCTCTTGGTAAAGCCTCGCACATCGAAAAGTTCGGCACGGCCGTAAGCATCGGAGGCGGCGTAGGCACAGCGATTGCTTTTCCTACTGCTGTGGCTCTTAAAGAAGCGGGGAATTATACAATAAGTATTATCGGCGGACGCTCCAAAGAGTTCGTTATGCTTGAAGATGAGCTGAGGAAAGTCTGCGATGAAGTCTATCCGACGACTGATGACGGAAGTTATGGTTATCATGGCTTTGTAACTCAGAAATTGAAAGAAATTATAGATTCAGGGGAAAAAATTGATTTTGTCCTTGCCATTGGTCCTGTTCCGATGATGAGAGCTGTGGCTGAGACTACGCGTCCTTATGGTATTCATACTGTCGTAAGTTTAAACCCTGTAATGGTCGATGGCACCGGTATGTGTGGCGGTTGCAGGGCTACGGTTGATAATAAAACGGTATTTGTATGCGTGGATGGTCCTGAGTTTGATGCCCACAAAGTTGACTTCGCTCTGCTTGAACAAAGAAATAAAATCTACAGAACTGATGAAATAGCGTCCTTGGAAGCCCATGTCTGCAACTATGACAAAATGATGAATAACGCGTAATATACTATTAGAATATCAATTGCAGAATTGAATTTAATATTTCTCTCAATTAAACTCGTATCGGAGAATTTATAATGGAAGAAATTTCCAAAAAAGACAGAATGAAAATCCCCCGCCAGCCAATGCCGGAGCAGGACGCAGAAGAGCGTGTGGCAAACTTTGAGGAGGTTAATCTCGGACTTACTGAAGAACTTGCCAGGCTTGAAGCTTTAAGATGTATTCAGTGTCCTAAACCAACCTGTACGCAGGGCTGTCCGGTAGGCGTAAATATAAGAGATTTTATTACTCTTGCAGCCAAAGGGGATTTCCTTGGAGTCGCGGCAAAGATAAAACAGGACAATGCTCTGCCGGCTGTTTGCGGAAGAGTCTGCCCGCAGGAAGAACAGTGCGAGGCAGTCTGCGTAGTCGGCAGGAAAGGCGCGCCGGTTGGAATCGGAAATCTGGAAAGGTTTGCAGCCGATTATGAAAGAGAACATACAGGCATCCGCCCTGCGGAATTAAAGCCTAAGACTGGTAAGAAAGTCGCAATCATTGGCAGCGGTCCGGCCGGGCTTGGCTGTGCGGGTGATTTAATTCAGATGGGGCATGAGGTTACAGTATTTGAAGCTCTTCATGAAATTGGCGGTGTGCTTGTTTATGGTATTCCCCAGTTTCGTCTGCCAAAAGAAATTGTTAAGGCTGAAGTTGAATCCTTAAGCAAACTCGGCGTGGATTTCCAGACTAACGCTGTCATTGGCTTTACGGATACAATCGATGAGCTGCTTGCCACAGGTTATGACGCTGTATTTATCGCTGTTGGCGCCGGACTTCCTTACTTCCTTAATATTCCCGGTGAAAACCTGAACGGTGTATATTCTTCAAATGAATTCCTGACCCGCGTTAATCTGATGAAGGCATATAAGTTCCCGGAGTATGATACTCCTGTTTTTAACTGCAAGGATAAGAATGTAGCAATTTTTGGCGGCGGCAACACGGCAATGGATGCTGTAAGAACCGCTAGAAGACTTGGAGCTGAGAATGCTTACATTGTTTACAGAAGAAGCGAGGTCGAGCTTCCGGCAAGGAAAGAAGAGGTTCATCACGCTAAGGAAGAAGGTATTGAATTTATGATACTCGAAAATCCGCTTGAGTTTATCGGAGAGAATGGCTGGCTGAAACAGGTTAAACTTCAGAAAATGGAGCTTGGCGAACCTGACGATTCAGGCAGAAGAAAACCTGTTCCGGTTCAGGGAAGCGAACATCTGCTTGATATAGACATGGCTGTTATTGCTATTGGAAACGGAAGCAACCCGATAATTCAGAAAACTACTCCTGATATTAACTTCACAAAACGGGGAAATATCGTAGTAGATGGCGATACGATGAAAACATCAAAGCCGGGCGTATTTGCCGGCGGCGATATTGTAACAGGCGGCGCCACGGTAATACTTGCTATGGGCGCGGGCCGTAAAGCTGCCAAGGCTATAAATGAGTTCCTTTCAAAAGAATTATAATATCTGTCGTCATTTTTAGCAAAATTATTTATATTCGCAGAATCATTTAATCCATCTTTTTTTTACGCATTAATTTATCTTATAAGATATGAATCAAAAATATGAAGTTGTTATCGGTCTCGAAGTTCACGCCCAGTTGTTAACTCAGTCTAAATTATTTTGCGGCTGCTCAGCAAAGTTCGGCGGTGCGCCAAATACAAATATTTGCCCTGTATGCCTCGGTCATCCGGGAGTATTGCCTGTACTTAATAAAAAAGCCGTTGAGTTTACAGCCCTTATGGGATTTGGAACAAACTGCACAGTAAATGAGACCTCTGTTTTTGCCCGTAAGAATTATTTCTATCCGGATCTTCCGAAAGGCTACCAGATTTCACAGTATGACAAGCCCATCTGCGAGAATGGTTATATAGACATTGTCCGCCCGGACGGAACTGAGAAAAGACTCGGTATCACAAGAATACATTTAGAGGAAGATGCCGGCAAATCGATTCACGACCAGGCAAATGAAACACTTGTCGATGTAAACCGTTGTGGCGTGCCTCTGATGGAAATTGTAAGCGAGCCTGATATGCGTTCGCCCGAAGAAGCTTATCTTTATCTGTCGAAAATAAAACAGATAGTCCGGTACCTCGGCATCTGCGATGGCAATATGGAAGAAGGCTCGCTGCGCTGCGATGCTAATATTTCAATCAGACTCAGAGGGGAAACAAAACTCGGCACAAGAACTGAAATAAAAAATATGAACTCCTTCCGCAATGTTGAGAAAGCACTGGCTTATGAAATTGAACGTCAGACAGAAGTTATCGAAGACGGCGGAAAAATAATTCAGGAAACTCTTCTCTGGAATGCAGATCAGAACGTGGCAACCTCAATGCGCGGAAAAGAAGAAGCTAACGACTATCGCTACTTCCCCGAACCTGATCTCAGACCGGTAATTATTAATGAAGCCCTGAGAAGTCAAATCAGGGGAACGCTTCCTGAGTTGCCTGATACAAGAAAAGCAAGATTTGTTCAGCAATTCGGCATTCCCGTTTACGATGCTGAAGTTCTGACCTCATCACGCGATATTGCAGACTATTATGAAAAGGTCGTCAATGTAACAACTGATTACAAAAGCGCAAGCAACTGGGTAATGGGCGATGTACTGAAGGTCGTCAACGATTCAAAGTCGTCCATTAATGATTTCCCGATTAGCCCTGAACATCTCGGTAAACTTATTAATTTAATTCAGAATAACACCATCAGCGGTAAGATTGCGAAGGAAGTTTTCCCTGTAATGCTGTCTGAGGATAAAGACCCTGAAATAATTGTAAAAGAGAAGAACCTTGTTCAGATTACCGACTCCTCGGCAATTGAAGCCACGATTAGAAAGATTCTTGAAGCCAATAAGCCGGAAGTTGAGCAGTATCTTTCCGGCAAGGATAAGGTTTTCGGTTTTCTCATTGGACAGATAATGAAAGAGACAAAAGGGAAGGCAAATCCTAAAGTGGTTAATGATATTCTGAAAGAGAGTCTGGAAGCATTAAAGAAATAAAAAGAATATTGAAAAGGCTTTCTCCACAAAAGAGAAAGCCTTTTTTGTTTATCATAGCAGATTGAACTTTACAGCGACTAACGCCTGAATTGTCAGTATCCTTGCAGAAATATCCTGTTGAATGTTTGTAATGCCATAACCAAAGGTCAGCATTGGAGCAAGAATTACCGAGCCAAGGTTAATATCCAGACCAGAACCTAACTTCATTTCAAAACGCGCATTCATATTCTTTATTGACGCACTTTGTTTTGTTGTGCCATCCTGAAAAGTAACATTATCAGTCGAAGATGTCAATTTTCGTTCTCTCGTAGCCTGAATATTAAGCCCAACGGACGGACCAACTACAAAAAATAAACTACTCCCCTGCAATGTAAGTTTAAAAAGGGGTTCAATTATAAAGTACGCTATACTTGCAGAATTCTCAACCGTGTACTTAATGCCATTCACTGATCCATCCTCTGAAAAAGAACTGCTACGGTTATCGTAGAATTGCAGGTTCGTAATGAGACCAGCCGATGGAGTAAAGTTCATATCCAATTGCCCGCCAATAACAAAGCCGAAACCAGTCGAAGTATTTGGACAATCACTCCCTGTTCCGATATTGAAATTAAGCCCGGTAACAGGCCCGAGTTGCAACTTAAATTGTGCCGCTGAATTATTTTTTCTCTGTATAACCGCATCCTGAGCATTATCAACAGGTAATGCCACGTCTTTGGCTGCATATCTTGACTTTGTTTCTACTGTAAACTTTTCAATATCAGAATATTTAATTGTAAGCGAAGACCCGCCATCGATTTGTATTTTGACATAATTATTAGGAACATTCTCGACCAGCATGCCCTTAACGATATCGCCATTCTTTAGATAAACAACATCCACCCTTTCCTGACAATAAATACTTGAAACAAAAAGCGTTGCAAAGAATAAAACCACTAGCACTCTTTTCATAACTACCCCATTATTATTTTTTGATAAACATAAATGAATTAGAAAAAACAACACCCATAAATAACTCTGTTCACTCTAAATTTGGTTCTCGGATAAGCTCTGAATCTGTACAGAATAATTTAATATTTCACCTCCATAGTTTTGAAATTAGTTTGAAGATTAATTTGGAGAACCATATTATAGACTCAAAAAAACTTCTGTTTCCATAAGCATTCCTGGTCTTTACCAAATGTTCCCATTTCGGCGTTCAATTATACAGTACGGGATAGAAAATGTCAATGACTTGTTAAATAATTTTCTATTTTGGATGGATAAATCGGCCGCCGCGTATTGAATTACGCGGCAACTGATAAAATGAAAGGATTATTTCAGGCGGGAGTTAACAAAATCCCAGTTAATAAGGCTGTCCACAAACGTAGTCAGATAATCCGGGCGGCGGTTCTGATAATCGAGATAATAAGCATGTTCCCATACATCGACCGTAAGCAACGGAGTAACTCCGTGAGCAATCGGTGTATCCGCGTTAGGAGTTTTAATTATCTGCAACTTACCATCCTTAAGAACCAGCCAGGCCCATCCGCTGCCAAACTGTGTAGCTCCTGCGTTCTTAAATTCCTCAACAAACTTTTCGTAGCTGCCGAAGTCCGCATTGATTTTCTCGGCGATTGCGCCGGTTGGTCTGCCTCCGTCCTTCTTCAGGCAGTTCCAGTAGAAAGTATGATTCCATACCTGCGCAGCGTTATTAAAAAGGCCTGCCTTTGAAGCATCGCCTGCCGCTGTTTTAATTATTGTTTCAAGGTCAGCATCTGCCAGTTCTGTACCTTCTGTCAGTTTGTTTGTATTCACCACGTAAGCGTTATGATGCCTGCCATAATGAAATTCAAGCGTCTTAGCGCTGATAAACGGTTCAAGAGCATCTTTTGCAAAAGGAAGTTCAGGTAATGTAATAGCCATTTTTTCTCCAGTATATTTTTATAATGTTTAAGAATAATCGTGCGGTCATAAAACAAGCAACCCGATGGTTAAAACAGCCTCGCGCCGTCATATTACCTGTTATATCTCCGCAATATTCATAGCAAGTTTAACGCATGCTTCGTTCATATAGTTTCGTAAATTTGAAAAGAGCAATTAAGTTTTGCATATTAGTTTGTGAATTTTTTAATTATTAACGAAGTCTGAGAACTATTTATGAAACATATACTCGGAGCGCATACATCCACACTCGGCGGAACAGACAAAGCTATTGAACTTGCCGAAAGCCTCGGCTTTGCGACCATGCAGATATTTACAAAAAATAATACACGCTGGAACGCGAAAGCTCTGGATGCAATTGAGATTGAGAATTATAAAGATAAACTGAGCAAAACAAAAATATCCCCTGTCATCTCCCATGACAGCTATCTGATTAACCTTTGCGCACCGGTTAAGGAAATACTGGAAAAATCGAGGGAAGCGTTTATCGATGAACTTATCCGCTGCGATCAGCTTGATATTGAATACCTGAACTTCCACCCTGGTAGCCACGGCGGACAGGGAGAACAGGACGGTATTAAGATTATCTCTGAATCTATAAATATCGCCCATGACAGAACGAAGAACTTCCGCGTGAAAAGTATGCTTGAGCTTACCGCCGGACAGGGAGCTGCAATAGGATACAGGTTCGAACAGATAAGACAAATTATTGACGGCGTTGAAGATAAAGAAAGAATGTGCGTCTGCATCGATACGGCACATATCTTTGCCGCAGGCTACGAGCTTAGAGACCCAAAAGGATATGAGGAGACTTTCCGCCAGTTTGATGAAATAATCGGACTCGATTTGCTAAAATGCTTCCACGTAAACGACAGCAAAAAAGACCTTGGAACACGCGTTGACCGCCATACACATATAGGTGAAGGTTTTATCGGACTCGCCGGCTTTACAAATCTAATGAACGACCCAAGACTTGCGGGTATTCCAATGATACTTGAAACTCCGAAAACTAAAGGCCAGCCTGAAGATGTTGAGAACCTTAAGATTCTGCGTTCATTAATTATTAAGCCCAAATAAGTCTGTATCACAGATTAAATGATTTCACAGATTTGATAGTTGCTGTATTTTATCATCCTGACTCACACATATTAACGGCAACAAATCAAAAATGTCAAAAATTTAAGATCCCATGACAAGGGAAAGACTTTTGAAATTATAAATAATGCTCTTAAGGAACTAAACTATAATAGTCGGCAGTGGATTTGGCAAAAATATATCAAACTGGGTGAACCGCGATATGGCTTACCCTACAAATGTTTTGCACTTGGCCACCGAATGCAATAATAAAAATCATAGCGTGGCTTTTCCTGAAGCATTACCGGAATGGTTTATTAAATTATTCACTAAAGAAGGAGATGTTGTACTGGATCCGTTTATGGGATCGGGCACAACAAATCACACCCAATATGCGTCTTTGAACTATTCTCTATGGTTCAAGCGGCTGAATAACTAAAATTCCCGTCTGCCCCTTTTTTTTTAGAAGATAATCAGCAAGTGGCTGCTCCGTAATCTGAACTTTTGAACCAACTGTCGATGCATGTAAAAAATGAATGCGTCCGTCTTCCATCTTAACCGCTATGCCTACATGGGCAATGTCCAGTCCTTGAAGCGATGAGGTTATAGCTATCAGACAGCCATTGCTGATTTTGTTCTCAAAGTCTTTTACTTCACTTTTCGGAATATAATAAAACGGGCGGGCGTTTATGGAATCTTCGATTTTCTTAACTTCATTATGAAACTCATCGTTCCTGCTTATCTGAGCATACTTATCCCTGTTCTTCGTCATAAAGCCAGCCTTGTTCGGACATGGCTTTCCGCCGATATCTTTTGTTATATCCTTTACTATCCCTTTGACGGTGTTATCATAAATCCAGTCTGAGAAGTAATGCAGCCTCGACGGATATTTATTTATTACTCCGCCACGGTAACGGACTTTAGTAAGTTCTTTCTGATAATCTTCAAACGAGGTATGACCTGACTTAATGCACCTTGCAAAGACAAGCGCGTTTTCTATGAACGTTGTACAGTCAAGTCCGGTAAGGTTAATTATAAGACGCTCATCGCCTTCAGCTTCAAGCGTATGTGCCACATAATCCACTCCGATAAAACTTTTACCTATTGCAACTATAACTTCGTTAACAGGTTTATACTTCAGACTTTCTGCAACCGCAAAGGAGAATTTGCCCGTGCAGATTTCCTGATCTTTTGACATATTAACAGACTGCGGAAATATGGACGAGAGTCCGGACAATAAAAATATAATGATAAATAACTTCATATCGGATAATCATCCTCAATTGCTGCCCGCGAAGATGAGGAACTGGCTTCTTCAATGTGGCGGACAAATTCAAGATTATCGAAACGCGCATAATCTCTGAAAAATTTAAGCCTGACATCACCCGTAGGTCCGTTTCTCTGTTTCCCTACAATTATTTCAGCTACGCCGTCAAGACTGTTCCCATCGGAGTCATTTTTGATACCATAGTATTCCGGGCGATGAATAAACATAACAACATCTGCATCCTGCTCAATTGAACCGGACTCTCTTAAGTCAGAGAGCATCGGACGCTTATCTGTTCTCGCCTCAACCGCACGGTTAAGCTGAGCAAGAGCGATAACAGGGATTTTAAGCTCCTTGGCAAGAGCCTTTAGCGAGCGCGATATATGTGAGATTTCCCGTTCGCGGCTTTCCATCTTTGACGATGCACTCATCAACTGAAGATAATCAATTATAATCATCCCTATTTTCTTTTCAGCTTTAAGTCTTCTTGCCTTGGCTCTGAGTTCAAGTATGGTCTGCGTGGGAGAGTCATCGATAAATATCGGAGATTCGCTTAACTTATGTATGTTGCGGCTTAGCTTAGGACCTTCCTCGTGCGGCAGTTTTCCGGTTCTTACGAGATGTGCATTCAGGCGGCCTTCAGCGCAAAGCATACGTATAACAATCTGAATCGTGGCCATTTCAAGCGAGAATATTGCGACAGGCACCTTATGGTCGATTGCCGCATTACGCGCCAGCGACAAGGCAAAAGCCGTCTTGCCCATTGAAGGACGGGCAGCAATAATAATAAGGTCGGACTTCTGAAAGCCGCCCAGCATATCATCAAGAGCATAAAAACCTGTGGGCACGGCAAAGTTCTGTGCCTTCTTGGAATGTATAAGTTCGATATATTCCATTGCTTCTTTTACAGCCTTATCCATCTGTGAATATGACTTCTTCATGTGCTCTTCAGTAATCTCAAATATTTTTCTCTCTGCCTGATCAAGCAGATCGAACGCATCCTCGGTTGCCTCATAAGCACTTCTGGCAATATCCATCGAGGAAGTTATAAGACTGCGGAGTATATGTTTTTCAAGAACTATCTTAGCGTGATATTCGATATTCGCGGCTGATGAAATATCCTGCGAAAGCCTGCTAAGATATGCCGCACCGCCCGCCTGCTCCAGATGCCCTTTCTTTCTAAGTTCTTCATAGAGCGTTACGCTGTCAACCGGCTCATCCGCTTCAAAGAGAACGCGCGCTGCCTCAAATATTAGTTTATGCGCCTTTACATAAAAACTGTCGGAAGTTAAAAGTTCGATTGCTTTCGGAACTGATTCCTTTTCAATCATCATAGCTCCGAGCACAGCCATTTCTACTTCAGGCGCGGCCGGCTGCCTGACTGATGCAGGTATCATACTATTAGTATGTTCGTCCTGTTCTCTCTTCATCTTTGTCATTTTATTATTTCATCATATAATTTTCTAAATTTTTGCACATCTTCCCATGCGCCTCTTTTCCAGTTAGGATTTCTTAGCAGAGCCGCCGGATGATAAGTTACCATTGCTTTTGCTCCGGCATGTTCATAAACATTGCCACGCATATTGCCTAATGTTGATTTAAGTTTTAGTACACCACTTGCGGCTACAAGACCAAGACAAAGAATCATTTTAGGCTTAATCATTTCTATCTGACGGTCAAAATATGGAAGGCACTTACCCATCTCTTCAGGCGCGGGGTTCCTGTTCCCTGGCGGACGGCATTTAACACAATTGGTTATATAAACATCTTCGCGCGAAAAATTAATCGCTTTTAATATATC
>JBAXDX010000022.1:0-36778 GCA_037140715.1 Ignavibacteria bacterium | reverse complement strand
GAATGATATCTTTTAAATCAGTCTTAACTTTACTGTCCTCAAGCAACAGAGCGGCATTGCCGTCAAATAATGACTTTGCATTATAATACTGATGATTAGCTGCTACGTTTGGAGATGGGATAAATATTGTCGGTATACCTATAACTGTTATCTCGGCTATAGTAGTAGCACCTGCTCTTGAAACCAGTAAATCAGCAACTGAGAAGGCTGAAGCCATATCATCAATAAAAGCATTTATCCGTATATGCTCATTATTTAAATGCTTATATCTTTCATAATAATTCTTTCCGGTCTGCCAGATTATCTGAAGATTATTTTCTACAAGTAAGTTAACGAATCCTGCAACTGAGCTGTTAACTGAACCTGCTCCAAGACTTCCGCCTAAAATCAGCACGGTTTTTCTGTCTGATTTCAAATTAAACTTCTTAAGACTTTCGGTCTTATCTTTTCTCTGCAGACTTTCTCTTACAGGATTGCCAGTAAAGTGTACTCTGTCCTTACATCTTAAATATTTTTTTGAGTCTTCAAAGCTTACATGAATTTGTTCGGCTTTCTTTTCGAGTATTCTGGTTGTAACACCAGGTGAACTATTTTGTTCAAGCAAAATAACCTTAGCTCCCATAACTGAAGCACTCCATATCACAGGACCTGAAACATAACCTCCTGAACCAATTGCCACTCCTGGCTTAAATAATATATTAATAAAGAGAGCCTGAAACATTGACGCAAGAAGTTTTATCGGAAATAATAAATTTTGGATATCAATTTTTCTTGCAAATCCTTTTATCCATATAGTCTTAAATCTGTATCCAAGTTTCGGAACTACAATCCCTTCAATTTTTGATTTTGTACCTACAAATAAAATCTCAGCTTCCGGTTTCAACAGTTTAATTTTTTCAGCAACGGCAATGGCTGGGAATAAGTGGCCTCCGGTACCGCCACCAGCAAAAATAAACCGATATGTTCTGTCACCTGATATCATTTCGTAACTTTTTTAACCTCTCTTTCTTTATATGTAGAAAGAGCAATATTAGTAAGTATTCCCGCCGAACAGCACATAAAAATAAGAGAAGTACCGCCATAGCTGATAAATGGCAGAGTAATTCCTGTAGTCGGAAATAATCCGGTTACTACTGCCGCATTTATAAATGCGCTTAGAACTATTGTGAAACTTATACTAAACGCTAACAGCTGACCATATTGATCCTTTGCATTTTTGGCTATTAATATTCCTATTATAAATATTACCATATATATAAGAAGAACACTAATAACGCCTATATATCCAAGTTCTTCTCCCAAGACTGAAAAAATAAAATCGCCGTATGACTCAGGAAGAAATAAATCGCTTTGTCTGCTTTGCCCAAGTCCAATACCCCGAAAGCCACCGCTTCCAAGAGCTATTTTTGCCTGAGCTACCTGAGGATTAATTTCTTTATGAAGAGCACCAAAACTACTGATAAATGTAAGTATCCTTTCTCTTGAATGATTAAAAATCATCGCAAAGACACCTGCAAAACCAACTGCAACGCCAATAGTAGCAAATATATGCTTCAGCTTCGCACCGCTAATAAATAAAACTGAGAATGCTATTGTCGCGATAATAATACTCGTACTAACATTAGGTTGAACGAAAACAAGCGCGGAAATAACGAATATCCATATTACCGGGTATTTAAAGCCATTAGCAAAATCCTTAATCCCTTCCCCCTTACTTTCAATCAAATAAGCAACGTGCATAAGCAAAACCAATTTTGCTATTTCAGATGGCTGAAATGAAAGACCCCCTATGCTTATCCATCTGCTGGCACCCTTAACTGCAACTGTTAATACAGCGGTTATGAATAATACTATCGCTGTAACCATTATAGCTTTTTTGCTAAAACGGCGGTAAACCGTATAGGGGATTTTTGAAAACAGAACAAATCCAATGAGAGCAAAAGGCAACTTACCTAAATACGAGAAAAACAGATAATAACTATTATGATTAAATTTTAAAGCACTATAAGTGCTACTCGCGCTAAGTACCAAAGCTGAACCTGTTATCATAAGAGCGAGAATAACAACTAATAATAATTTGGATAGTAACTTTAGATTCATAAATTATTTACCGCCTCCTTAAAAACCCTTCCACGATGTTCATAGTCATTGAACATATCAAAACTTGCGCAGGCAGGTGAAAGTAAAACTACCTCATTTTCGCGAGTCTCTTTATTTGCAGCCGAGATACATTCCTCAATAGATTTCTTAACTTCCACTTTTACAAACTGATGAAAATAATTAAATACTTTGTCCGCCGAAGAACCAATTGCGTAAATTTTCTTTACATTCTTGATTACAATATCTTTTATCTGATTGTAATCATTGCCCTTATCTGTTCCTCCAAGAATTAAGAATATCGGTTCTTCAAAACTCCTTAGAGCATACCAGACAGAATCAACATTCGTTGCTTTAGAATCATTGATATATTTCACACCATCCAGTTCGCGGACAAATTCAAGCCGATGCTCAACTCCCGGGAAAGAACCAAGAGCTTCTATAATTTTTTCATTATTCAAATTAAATATTTTGGCAATGCTAATTACCGCCATTGCATTTAGATAATTATGTTCGCCTCTTAGACTTATATCATCAGTTGTACAGCTAAACTCAACAGCATTATCTTTTTTAAAGATGATCTGTTTATTCTGTAGATATATACCATCCGGCTGAGCATTATTCAATGATATATAAAGTCTGTGAACATTTAGATTACTTATCTCTTTCGGAGTTAATTCATCCCCGGCATTAAGAATAAGGTAATCATTAGCATCCTGATTTTTAAAAACATTAAGCTTTGAATTAATATAATTACTTATATCATGCCCATATCTAGCAAGATGATCCGGAGTAATATTAAGGATAAGAGATATTTTTGGTTTAAAGCTGTCAATATTATCTAACTGAAAGCTTGATGTTTCCAGCACTACATATTCATTATCTTTTACATCTAAAACTATTTCAGAAAAAGCAGTCCCGATATTGCCTGCAGGATAAGTTTTAACTCCACAATTATTAAGAACATGAGCGCATAAAGTTGTAGTGGTTGTCTTCCCATTTGTTCCGGTAATTGATATTATCACTCCTTTACAAAACCATGAAGCAAATTCTATCTCACTAATTACTTTAATATTTCTCTTTGCGGCTTCAATTAATACTTGTGAATTTGAAGGAACACCCGGACTGGTAATTAAGAAATCACAATTAAACAGCCTGTCCGTATGACCGCCGGATTCATACTGGATCTCTTCAGCATCCAAAACTGATAAATTCCTCTCAATCTTTTCCTTCGGAGACAAATCGCTTACAAACGGATAAGCTCCGAGTCTTTTTGCAAGCTTTGCCACTCCAAGTCCGCTTCTTACAGCTCCAATTATGCCTATTTTTTTTTCTTCTATATTCTTCATCTTATTTTAAATGTAGTCAGGCTAAAAATTGCCAGTATGATTGTAATAATATAGAACCTGATTACAATCTTAGGCTCAGGCCAACCAGACATCTCAAAATGATGGTGAACAGGCGCCATTTTAAAAACTCTTCTGCCTTCGCCAAATCTTTTTTTAGTATATTTAAAGTAAAGCCTTTGTATAATTACCGATATTGTCTCAAGAAAGAAAACTCCGCCAAGTATCGGGATTAATAATTCCTTCTTAATTAAAATGGTTAGTATACCAAAAGCACCTCCAAGAGCAAGCGAACCTGTATCACCCATAAATATTTGCGCCGGATAAAAATTATACCACAAGAACCCAAGCGAAGCGCCAATAACAGCAGCAATAAAAACAATTAGTTCACCAGAACCAGGCAGGTAAACAATATTTAAGTAATCAGCATATATAATATTACCTGAAAAATAACTAAGTATCGCAAGCACTATCATTACAATTATTACATTACCAATCGCAAGACCATCAAGACCATCAGTTAAATTAACAGCATTTGATGTCGCAGTAATAATAAAAACTACCGCAGGTATATATAAAAAAGAAAAATCAAAATTTGTATCCTTGAAAAAAGGCAGAGTTGTAATTGAGTTAACATCCTTAAACTGTGGTAAGAAATAAATCGAAGACCCAACGATTACGCCTATGATTACCTGCCCGAGTATTTTGTACCTTGCAATAAGACCGTTGGGGTATTTCTTCATAACCTTTAAATAATCATCAAGAAATCCTACACCGCTAAGCCAGACCGTACCTAAAAGAATTAATATAATATATGCGCTCTTAATATCTCCCCACAGAAGTACCGGAACTACAATCGAAATAATAATAATAATACCGCCCATAGTCGGCGTGCCGGCCTTTGACCAATGACTTTTAGGTCCATCGATTTTCTTTGCCTCACCTATTTGTTTCTTTCGCAAATAATCGATTAACTTAGGAGCCAGATAAAATGACATAGCCAGAGCTGAAATTGCAGTCAGAGCCGCTCTGAATGTCAGAAACCTGAAAATATCAAATCCTGGAGGGCTAAATATTTTGTTGACATAATCAAACAGGTAATAAAACATTTCCCTTAGTTTTCCTTATCAATTATTTTCACAAATTCATCCATTTTCATTCCACGAGAACCTTTCACCAATACAACCGCTTCACTAAAATCGCTCTTTATAAGAAATTCAGATAGCTTTTCCCTCTTGTTGAAATGTTCAACAATAATCTTACTATTATTAAGCTCACTAACAAGATGTTTCATTAGTTTGCCAGTTGTATAAACATCTGTAATCCCGTTCTTCTTAATGGTCAGGGATAACTCCTTATGTGCCTGAACTGAGGTTTTTCCTAATTCAAACATATCACCAAGTATCGCTATTTTTCTTTTATGATTGGGAAATGACTTCACAAATTCAAAAGCTGAATTCATTGATAATGGGTTAGCATTATAACAATCATTAATTAGAACCATACCATTCTTAAACTTAACATCAAGTCTTCTGTCAACAGAAACAAGCTTTGTGGCACCCCGTTTAACAGACTCCGGACTCAGTCCCATCCCGAGTGCAATTGAAGCTGCAGCGAGAAAGTTTTTCGCGTTTGAAAGCCCAAAGACTGGCAGACTAACATTAAACTCTTTCTCTCTAAATTTTATTGATAAAGTGGACTTTCCATCTTTTACCTCAATAATCTTTCCTTTTATATCAGGTTTCCCGGTAAATCCGTAGGTTACTTTGTTACTGAAACTCCTGGCTTTCTTTCTTAAAATAGCATCATCATTATTTATAAAAACCTGACCATTGTATTTTGCAGTTTCCTCAAAGAGTGCAATCTTCTCTTTTGCAACACCTTTAATATCAATAAAATATTCAAGGTGAGACTCACCTATGTTTGTTATTACAGAAAAATCAGGACGCGCTATTTTTGATGAATAATCAATCTCCCCAAAATGATTTGTACCTAATTCCAGAACCAGGACTTCCGTATCGTTTCCAGCCTCCAGGATAGTAAGTGGAACACCAATATGATTATTATTATTTGAAGAAGTTTTTACAACGCTATATTTTTCAGAAAGAATTGTTGAAAGAATTTCCTTTGTACTTGTCTTCCCATTACTTCCCGTAATTCCAATGACCTGGGCGTTAAGTTTATTTCTCCAGATAGAAGCAATATCCCCATAAGCTTTCGTAGTATCCTTTACTGTAACTATAGTAACATCGATGGCATCAAAATCTTTAAGTCTGTTTTTATTTATTACAATAGCAGTCGCCCCCTTTTTTACCGCTTCAATAACAAATAAATGTCCGTCAAACTTTTCCCCTTTAAGAGCAACAAATATTGAATTTTTCTTTATCGTCCTTGTATCAGTAGAAATATTTGATGAAGAAGTAAAAATATCAGGGTTATAAATTACTGCACTTTCTAACTCAAACAAATCTTCTAATTTAATTTTCGGTCTATTCATGTTTCAAATACTTCTCTGCCGTTTCTTTATCCGAGAAATGACTTCTAACTCCCTTAATTTCCTGATAATTTTCGTGCCCTTTGCCTGCAATAAGGATAACAGCATTTTCCTCTGAATCTTTAATAGATTTATAAATTGCCTTTTCTCTGTCCTCAATTATTTCATAATTATCATTATCAATGCCATTTATTATGTCTCTAATTATTTCCATCGGATCTTCATTACGCGGATTGTCTGAAGTAATAATTACTCTTTTACTTAATGAACCTGCAATTCTTCCCATAACAGGGCGCTTAGTTTTATCACGATTACCACCGCATCCAAAGACAGTATATACTGGTCTTTTATTTTGAACTATCGTATGTATTGCCTGTAAAGCCTTATCGAGGCTGTCCGCCGTATGCGAATAATCGACTATTACTTTTTTGTCTTTATATTGAATTATTTCAAAACGTCCGGGAATCTGCGGAGTTGTATTAATCCCATTTACTATTTTATCTATATCAAAACCGAGTTTCGTACAAACTGCAAATGCCGTTGTTGCATTTAAGGCATTAAAAGCGCCAATTAAACCTGTTTTCAGACTATATGATTTTCCATCATATTCAATATCAAAGCTAGTTCCGGTTAAATCATAATTGATATTCTTAAGCAAGAAATCTGAGCCGGACTGAGTACCATAAGAAAATGTTTTAGCCTTTGTATCAGCAATCAACTTATAGGATTTCTTATCATCAGCATTATAAATTGCAATGGTATTCTCACTTAGTGTGTCAAATAATATTTTCTTTGCTTTAAGATATTCTTCCAGAGTTATATGAAAATCGAGGTGGTCAGAAGCAAGGTTTGTAAATACTGCCACCTGAAAGTTAATATTGCTTACTCTTTTTAATACTAATGAATGAGAAGATACTTCCATTATACAATGACTGCAACCCTCAGAAAGCATTCTTGCAAACAACTGATTTAAGTCGGAAGATTCCGGCGTTGTCATACTTGTATATATTGGTTCATTACCGATATAATTTGCTATCGTCCCTATTAATCCTGTCTTGCATCCTGCATTTTCAATAATATTCTTAATAAAATAAGAAGTAGTCGTCTTACCTTTTGTACCTGTAATGCCAATAAGCTGAAGTCTTTGCGTTGGCTCCTTAAAAAAAGCATTTGATACTTCAGATAATGCCTGCCGGCTATCCCGTACCAATATCTTTGTTACATTCCGATGTAAAAAAAAATCTTCAGGCACAACATCATTATTTTCAAGAACAACAGCTGTAGCACCTTTATTTATTGCATCAAGAATAAATTTGTGCCCATCTGTATTAAAACCAGAAATTGCGACAAAGAGAGTATTCTTTTTTACGACACGTGAATCATAAGCGATACTTTCGATATCCTTACGTTCAACTTCGCCTGCAAGCTGAATAACCTTTAGGCTATTTACCAGTCTGCTAAGTTCCATTTTAGTTTATCCTGACTCCAGAGATTTTCTTTTCTTCACAATTTAATACACATGTCAGCCCGGGATGAATGGCTGTACCAGGAAGAATACTTTGCGAGACAACTTTTCCCTTTCCGTTCACTTTATTCTTAATCCCCATCTCAGTAAGTACTGCAATTGCATCTCTGAAATCAATTATTTTTAGGTCAGGCATTATGTTTTTGTTGACAACTTTACGTTCAGCTTTGGGAGTTTTCTCTTTTACCTCTGAAATATTCGCGAATTTTGTTGAGCCTTCACTCCTGCCAGTTTCAGCAAATACGTTACCAAAATTATTCATATTTACCGGCTTATTGCGAACTTTAATCTTTGATAAAAGTTCTATATCAGTCTTTAATAACCTTTCGGAAATTCTTTTAAATACAGGTGCTGCAACAACACCGCCAAATTGTCCAAGCTTGGGCGCACTCATCATAATATAAATAAGTATCTTAGGATTATCTACCGGGAAAAATCCGACAAAAGATGAATTATGACTGTTACTTGAATATTTATTATTAATAAGTTGTTGTGATGTCCCGGTTTTCCCGCCAACTGCCAGGTCAGCAATTTTTGCCTTATCTCCGGTACCGTTTTCAACTACACCCTGAAGCAGGCTTCTGACATTAGCCGAAGTACTTTCGCTAATAACTCTTCTTAACCACTTTGGCGCGATTTCTTCAACCACTTTCCCTGACTGCGATGTTATTTTCTTCACTACACGTGGCTGGTAAAGATTTCCACCATTAATAAGAGCTGCATAAGCCGCTGTAACCTGAAGCGGTGTAACGGATACCTCATAGCCAAATGACATGAACGCCTGTGTCAGTTCATTGAAGCTTGCAGGTTCTTTTAGCTTTCCCTTGCTTTCTCCTGGCAAATCTATAAACGAATAGTTGCCAAAACCATAATTTCTTAAATATTCATAAAAGGATTTCCTGCCAATTCTTCCAGTAAGCTTTGTCATTCCTATATTGCTCGACTTCTCGATTATTTCGCGAACGGTTAAATTCTGATACTTATGAGAATCAGTAATATTAACGTTCTTGTATCTATAACAACCATTTTCAACATAAATTTTTTCATCAAAACGGCACAGATTTTTATCAATAATCGTTGATATTGCTACTGACTTAAATGTAGAACCCGGCTCATAAGTATCAGTAATAGCACGGTTCTTTCTATCCTCATTCTTAAAATTAAAATAATTGTTCGGGTTAAAATCAGGGACATTTGCAAGCGCAAGGATATCGCCATTATTTGGATCCATAACAATACCAATTGCAGAACTACTCTGAAATTGTTCAACCCCATTCTTTAACTCTTCTTCAAGTATATTCTGATAGATCTTATCAATAGTAAGCACAAGGTTCTTTCCATGCACCGGCTGAATTGTAGCGTCTTCGCTGACTGTTATTATTCTGCCTCTTACATCTCTCTGTATTATCATCCTGCCGTCTTTTCCTGTCAGTTCTTTATCATAATACTTCTCAAGACCTTCAGTACCTTTGTAATCGTTGCCAACATAACCAAGCAGATGAGATGCAAGGTTATCATACGAATAGATCCTCGTGGGTTCTTCTTTTGAAAACAGTCCTTCAGCTACATAATCTCTGAGCTTTATCGCCAGTTCAGCTGGAGCTTTCTTTTCAAGACATACATCGCCCGCACCGTTTTTAATAAGGTCTATATAATAATCTTTACTTTTATCAAAGACTTGCGAAAACCTTGTGGCAATTGAATCTATTTTTTGCTTAATCTCCTGCTCGGCTTCTTTCTTATTCCTTTGTTTAATCTCTTGCTCAGTTTCTTTATTATTCTTTTGCCCAGCCTCTTTCTTTCTTTTTTGCTTAATCATTCTTACATCAACATAAAACGAAACATCGGATCTGTCATAAGCCAGCAGCTCGCCATTTCTGTCATATATTAAACCGCGCTCCGCTCTCGGATATTCATTCTTTATCTGTTGATTTTGTGCGTAGTAACCATAATCTTCATGATCTGCTATCTGGATATTAAATAACCTGACTGCAAGAACGCAGAAAAACACAAACATCACGATTATTAAAAATAAGACTCTGCTGTTATTCATATTTACTATTAATTATTTTCGTTATCTGATCAAATTTGCTACGGTCAATTTCTATAATATTATTTGGCTCAATAAATTTTATCATTTCAAGGTTTGTTTCTGCAAACTGTACTATTCTCTCTTCAGTTTCCAGCTTCTGAATTTCAACAAGTAACATTGTAGTCTTGTTCATCTGTACTTCAAGGAATTCTTTAAGTAAAACTTTTTCTTTCGTCAGCCTTTCAATCTCAAGCTTCAGTCCAACATACAAAAGGACAATAGAACCAACAATGAACGCGAAGAAAAAAGCAACAAAAATCGCCGGACTCTTCCTGGTCTTTGCTTTTGCTGTTTTCTTCATTATTGTTAATTATATTTTTTTTGCAACGCGCAGTTTCGCACTACGGGAACGGTTATTTAGTTTTAATTCATTTTCTGTCGGTGTAACCGGCTTTCGTGTTAAAACTTCCAGCCTTTTGACCTTATCACAAATACACACAGGGAATTCAGGCGGACAAACACATGTGAGATTCTCAAACTTAAATAAATCCTTAACTATTCTGTCCTCCAAAGAATGGTACGTCAGTATTACTATATTCCCCCCGGGATTAAGCAATTCAACCGACTTGGACAAAAACTCTTTTAATACGCCAAGCTCGTCATTCACATATATTCTTAAAGACTGGAAGACTCTTGATAATGATTTTACCAGGAAATGCTTTGGCGTTACATCTTCTATTATCCGGCTTAGTTCTGTAGTTGTACTTATCTCCTTAACCGCCCTTTTCTCAACTATCTTTCGTGCAATTTTCCTTGAATTCTTTTCTTCACCAAACTGAAAAATTATATTTGCCAGTTCAGTTTCATCAAAACCGTTTAGAATATCAGATGCTGAGAGGGGTCTTGATTTATCAAGCCTCAAATCGAGCCGGCTTTCACTCCTGTAAGTAAAGCCGGACTGAGGATTATCAAGCTGAAATGACGAAACTCCTAAATCAGCAAATATCCCGTCATAATGTTTAACAGACTCAATTTTTGAAACTATATCAATCTGAGAGAAGTTCGTGTTATAAAGACTGACTCTTGAGTCCCCACGAAATTTTTCCTTGCAGTATTTTAGAGCATCAGCATCAACTTCAGTTGCAAATAGTCTTGCATGTTCATTCAAATGCTCTAAAAATTCAGTGGCATGACCTCCAAAACCAATTGTGCCATCAAAATAAACCCCGTCAGGTGCCTGGAGAAGGTACTCAGCTGATTCATTCAACAGAACAGGTATATGGTGTATATTCATTAAGTGTTTTTCATTACCTCTTCGGTATTTTCATCATAAGATTCCGGTAATAATCTCTGATATTCTTCGTAAATCTCAGGATTCCAAACTTCTATCTTCTTAACTGCCCCGAGTATAAAAATATCTTTCTCGATACCGGCATATTCTATTAAATTTTTCGGGATTAATAATCTTGACTGCGAATCAAATGTATCTTCAGAAGCCTTTTGAAGGAATGATCTGATAAACATAGCATCTTTTCTATTAAATTCATTCAAACCCTGAAGCTTTAATTCAACCAGTTTCTTCCACTCATCCATAGGATAAACAGAAATACACTTACCGAACGCCCCTGCAGTCATGACAAAGGTATCATTCGCCTCTGGTTTTACATACTTTCGCATTTTTACAGGTAAACTAAAACGTCCTTTTGCATCAATTGAATGTAGAACACTTCCGATAAACATCATTCCCCACTTTATGGGATTTTCACTACACTTTCTTCCACTACAAGTCAAAATAACTGAAAAATTGCGCTAAAGTCAAGATATTTTTGAAATAAAATCAGAAAGAAAATGCGGGCTTTACTTTATTTGCTTATTTATTAAGGATTTATCTTTAGACTTGAAAAGTAAATTGTTAAGAAAATATTTTTGAAATTTTGCGGGTGAACTCATTGCTACATGGAATGTGAAATTTATTGGTGAAGTCTTCAACAACAAAATGTTCCGGCGATGAAGAATAAGAAAAGGATTAAGATGCAGAATTCATCTGCAATAACTACAGGCAACGATAATTATTAAAAATTCAGAAGAGTTCAACCAGATTACACCATTTTTTCTATGCGATGGAAGCATCATAATTACTTCTGCCACTAAATAGAATTGATTACAAAGCTGTCGGAATAATTGGAGAAAACCTGTCCGTGTTTAATACTCTGATATAGAATATTTACTATTTCATTTTTCAGTCCTCCTTTCAGTTATACCACCTGAGAACTCCGGCTACCTTTCCTATGACAGAAAATTTTTCGGGTTCATTAATTGAAACCGGCTCATAATTGGGGTTTTCAGCTATAAGTTTTATCTTGTTGCCATTCATGGCAGCCCTTCTGACTATAACCTCATCTCCTAAGAGTGCTATTATGATTTCACCATTACGAACTTTCTTCTTTGGAGAAACTATAACCAGATCGCCTTCAAATATACCAGCGTTAATCATGCTGTCGCCTTTTATTCTGAGAGCAAAACAACCCTGCGCATTCTGTACCATCGACGGGTCAACGGCAATGTTTCCCTCAATGTTTTCTACAGCCAAAACCGGAAAACCAATAGCAACACGGGCTACAATTGGAACAAATACTATGGTCTCCAAATGCTGAACAACCGGGTCGGAGTCCACAACAACTTTCTCTTCATTAATTAAGGTCGGCACAAGACTCCGGCTCATATTACTTCCAGCTGTCAGGTAACCCTTTTTAATGAGTGCATCAAGATGTCTATTAACCCCAAAGGTCGAACTGATACCAAACTCCTTACCAATTTCCCTGAATGTAGGTGAATATCCATTCGTCTGAATAAATTTTTGAATAAACTTCAATATATCTTCCTGCCTTTGCGTAAGTACGTTTTTCATAATAGTGCTCTTTTGTGTACTGTAAATATAGTATGCAAACGAGCACTTATTAAACACCCGTTAAAAATTATTTTATACCTGTGTTACATTTCTAACAATCAGATTCCTTAATAAATATTAAGATATCCGCAGTATTAATTCGCATAGCAGATAAAAATGAATGTATGATATATCTTTAGACAAAAAAATATATTCTCTGTAAAATAATAAGTACCGGATGTACGATAAGTTTCTTTCTTAGTTGTCAGCCCCGGCAACAAACCGGACCGGAAATATGTCAGCGATGGGAATTCACCCATCGAAGGATAAAGACAAAAACTAATAAAGCTCCGATAAATTGAAGTGTAATAGCAAAAATGGGTATATGGACTGTGATTTTCTTACTCTTAATCGTAATCATAATCTTACTCGCTTCAGGGGAAATGAGTATGGTTAAGATTATCAGTTAAGGGGGAAATTTATCGGACACCCCGGGTAAGTATTTCAGAAGCAGATTGTCTGTGTTTGTATAAAATGCAAACTATTTTATTATGGCGGGACTGTTTACAAAAATATCCTGTCATATTTATTTCTTAAAATCTTCAGCATGGAGAAATGTTTAGTTTATAATTTCAAGCAACATACGTGAAAACTCCTTTACTTCCAAAGGCTTCGGGAGTATATGCTCAACTCCAAGCTGCGAATATTTATGCTGCTGCTCTTCAGTCAGTAAAGCGGCAACTACAATTATCTGCACCCTGTTGCTCTCTTCCCTTTTTCTTATCGACTCAATAAGCTGTATGCCATTCATTAGCGGCATATTATGATCTGTAATAACAAGCGTTGGAATTTTATCGGGAATCATGCTCATAGCCTCATAACCATTCGATGCTGTTGTAATCTCAAAACCTGGAAGTACTTTCCTTATAACATGTTTCAATAAATTCATAGATGCAATATCATCCTCAACCAGCAGAACTACATTATTCGCTTCAGGTATTATAAAATGGAACTCGCTACCATGGTTAAGCTCCGAATAGAACCATATATCACCGCCATGTTTTTCTATAATTTCTTTGACAAGCGTCAGTCCAAGTCCGCTTCCCTTTTCACCGCGCGTGCCATCAGAAGTAAACTTCTGATCGAACTGAAATATTTTCCTTTTATTCTCCTCAGAAATACCAATGCCTTCATCCTTAAAAATAAATTCGTAAAAACCTTTCTTGAATCTATTTGCAATTACTTCAATAGATTTATTGACCTCGGTAAACTTAATCGCATTGCTCAGCAGGTTTGTAATTGCCTGAGTAATAAGATTTTCATCAGCATAGATAAACATATCCTCCGGCACTCTGGAGCTAATCTGTATATTCTTCCTTATAGCATTGCCTGTCAGTGCAGAGATACAGTTATCAACAATAGTCCTGGACTTAAGTCTCTGTGGTTCTATCTTAATTTTCCCGGACTGAAGGCGTGCCCAGTCGAGAAGATAATTAACCATGCGAAGCTGGTTCTGAGAGGATTCATAAATATAATTCAGATATTCCGCCCTTTCGGACTCTGTCAGTGTTGTTTCATTCTGCAGAATTTCCGAAAAACCGAGTATGCTTGTAAAGGGCGCTCTAAGATCATGTGAAATAATAGAAATGAATCTGTCCTTAGCTTCATTAAGCCCGCGAAGCTTCTCTTCGGCTTCGGAGTGAGCCATCTCTTTTTTCTTTATATCCGTTACATCCGTTACCACGCCATCATAGCGGGTAACTTTACCGCTGCTATTCCTTTCGACCGCAATACTTTCCTTTACCCATACAGTTTCATTTTTTTTATTCACGATGCGATATACAAGCTCAAGTGAATTCTGAGATACATTATTTTCAAACTCAGTCAGAACTTTTCTTATCTTAAAGGTATCTTCAGAATGAATAAGCGCCTGACCCCCCCCCGGCAGCTCCTTTATTTCAACTGACGTGTACTGTGTTATCTTTTTTATTGAATCCGAATAATATATCTCTTCAGTATTATTTTCATAGCTTAAAGACCAGAAAAATTCATTGATATTTGCTGCAATGCATTTGAAACGTAAGAGCTGCTTCTCCATTTCAGCAAGACTCAGCCGCATCTGACCGTCATCAGCATTCATCTGAGTATTATCCGTTACAGTTCCGGACTGCATTAAATCTGCACTTAATGAATCAGGCTTTAAATGTGTCATATATTATTTTCAGTTTATATTTTATTTCTGTAAGACTTGATTTTCAAATCTGATAACCGGCTGTTCAGCCGGAATTTATATATCTCAAAATTTCATCCGGTAATATAACAAAAGAAGAACACGGTTGTATAAATACATCCCGATATGCCGGAACGAAATATTATATTGCAGGAATCAATATCCATAATGCCATTTTACTTCCCTGCCGGCAATGTTATTACCGTACAGCTTGTTTATTCCTCACCAAAATAGTCATTATCAATTTTTTTTAGTCCATAAATCTGTTGAACTGTACAACCAATATCATAATCAATCATTAGTTGAGCCAGTAGTTCACCATCAATACGAACAATCTTTGTTTCATTCCTCGGTATATATTCTAATGCTTCTCTTGTAAAATTTGATGTCGTTATAAAGACTCCTTTTTTAGCACCTTGTCCGGCTAATGCACCAACAAATTTTTGAAGTTCAGGCCGACCGACTAAATTCCCTGGTTTCCAGCGTTTTGCCTGAATATAAATAATATCAAGACCTAATTTATCTTCCTTTATTGTTCCATCAATTCCTTCATCACCACTACGTCCTATTGTTTTTCCTGCCTCTTTGATTGAGCCACCATAACCCATTTTTACCAAAAGCTCAACAACAAGTTTCTCGAAAAAGGCTGGTGAAAGTTCAATAACTTTATTAAGTAATTCAGCCGCTAATGACTTTCTTATTCTTTGGTATGCTATGTCAAGACTTTCTTCCGGTGTCAGTTCATATTGCAACGGTGAAATAACAGCTTCTTCATCATTGCCATAGTTAACATTGAGGAACTCCAGAAATAACGGGAATTGTCTAAGATATTTTTTATCTATGCTGGCAGGGTTTTTCTTTAGCGTTTCAAGTCCCAGCTTTGTTATTACAACTGTCGCACGTTTTGGAGATTCTATAAGTCCTGATTTCTTTAAATATGTTTTTGCCCAGCCAACTCTATTGTCAAAAATTGCCTGCGAACCACTTGCTATAAGCTCTTTCCGTTCTTCTTCTGTTACCTTAAACTCGGTTGCCATTCTTTCTATGAGGTCTCTGTTTTTATATTCCTGTTTGTCCGAAACTAGTCGAAGAATAGGAAGCATTAATGATTGATAGTCAGGTATCATATTTCTGTCACACAAATGTTTATTTATTTGTAATTTATTCTATAATTTGTACTTCCCGCCCGCTTATTTTTAACCATTTTACTTCCCTGCCGGCAATCTTCAGTCAACAGTAAGCAAAAATGACAAGAGTCTTAAATTTTCTGAATTAAAATAAGAAAATAAGAAGTATTAAAACAATTTTTACTTAAGAAAAAATAATCCGGCATTTAAGGGACTCAATTACTGAAAAGAGAGAGAGAATCAGCGGAGGCATGAGGGATTTTCTTAATCATAATCATAACCATACTTATTTCCCCTGAAACAGATAAGAGTAAAAATCCGGGTATGATTATGATTATGAAAAAAAGATATTTTTATTACCGGTGTCTTAGTTTATTAAGAGAATCCATTCGGGCACGGAGCTGGTCAGTATCCTGGTCATATTCCGGTATAAAATTAAACCCGCCGAAGTTTACATTGGAGCCGGGATTATCATACTGACCTGCGCCGCCGTCCGGGTCAGGCTTTGCGTGCAGACTTTTATCGAGGTCGTTGTCGGGCTGCCCGAAATCAAGTTGTTTCGCGTTATTTTTCTGTGAGGATGCAACCGATTGTTCTTCTGCACTTAAATCTGCCGGCGCAGTAGCTTCAGATTGTTTTTGTAAATGATCTGAAGGATGATTGTCTGATTTTTTGATTATAACATTGTCAGCTCTGATATTTTCAGGCTTGATAAGATGCTCTTTTACTAAGCTGTTGCCGCCTGAGGACTGACCTGAATCAGCCTTCAGCTCCGGAACTGTGGTTAATTGATTTTCCACCTGAGAATTGCGGTTTGTAAGCAACAGAGTAATAATTACAACTGCCGAAAGAGCCAGGGTCGGAACCAGAGAACGCCTCAATGTAAAATAATAAAAGAAACTTCGCTTCTTTTTATGTTCTAAACTATTAATCCTCCGCTTTAAATTCATCTCGAAATCAGGAGATGCACCTACCTTAGGCAACTGTTTCAGGGAATTAATTATATCGCAAAACTGCTCATCTTCATTTTTTTTGTAGATTTTTGTCATAGGCTTTTTTACTCATTATAAATTGGTTCCAATAATTTCTGAAGCTGTACCCGCCCGCGATTAATCCTTGACTTTACGGTGCCGATTGCAAGTCCTGTAACCTCAACTATCTCATCGTAGGATAAGTCCTGCACATCTCTTAAAATTACAACTTCTCTATATACATCTTTTATTTTTTTAAGAGCATTCTGAATTATTTTGCTTTTCATTTCACTATCTGCCAGAGTATCGGGAGCAGCATTAGTGTCAGTTATATCAAAAGACTGTTCCTCGTCATTACCGGAATGGATAGATACAAGGCGTTTACGCTTGCGCCTCTTAAGTTCATTTTTGGCAAGATTTGCAGCTATTGTATAAACCCAGGTAGAAAATTTAGCAAAGGATTTGTAAGAATCCTTATGCAGATAGAACCGGATCATCGTATCCTGAACCACATCGGTTGCACCATCTTTATCGCCTACAAAACGATAAACAAAATTCGTAAGCGGGTCTTTATACCTTTTCACAAGAATCTCATAAGCTTCAACGGTATCATGAACCTGAAATTCGCTTATTAACTCTTCGTCTGTAAGATCAGATAAGGATTTACGCAATGATATTTATACTCTTTATAATGGAAAAATGTTTCAGTTCGGATAAGAAATACTAACAACCGTTATAAATCCCGTTAAGCCGGCTTACTACATCCGGTTACGATTAAACTTCATATAACTGTACAAAAATAAGAAATTTAGATTTATTAATGGTAGAAATATTGCTATAAAATCTCGGAAAGAAGTATGGTGATAATAGTTTTAGGATCTGTGGAAGTGGTTTTAACTGTCAGGTCAGCATTAAAAAGCGCCCTTACTGTCTTAAGCAGCTTCCGGTCGCGGTAATAAAGACTGGCTTTCTTGGAATCTTTGTAATAGAATGGATGAGCACCGACAACTCTGGCAGCTTCAAAATCAGAAACACCATTTTTTTCAAGTTCAGGTATTTGCGCAAGTCCGGTAAAGTAACGGGTAAGCATTGTAAGAATAAACAAAATATCCTTCCCCTTGTCAAGCAGGTTATAGGCTGTTTCAAGTGCCTTAGGCTTATTCCTCGAACCAATTGCATTCTGCAAATCGAAAATTGTATATTCCTTCAGCGCCGATGACTGTTTTTGTATAATTTCATGAGATATTTCCCTTTCATCGCCAAGGTATGCAAGTATCTTATGAAGCTGCATTTCTATCAGACTCCGGTTTTCGCCTACAATACTAATAAGCATACTGGCATTCTCATGAGAAATTTGTTTGTTCTTTCTGGCAATATATTTAATTACCCAGTTTACAAGTTCCTCGCCTTTTAACTCGTTTGCCTCAAAAAGATAATTATTCTTAAGCATTGAGAAATAAGGCTCAGCTTCAACATTTGATATTTTACCATGACGCGTAATTATAAGAATGGTAAATAAGGGAGGGTTTTTGATATAACCTGTTAAGGCTTTCTTATCTCCTTTAATCTCATCAAAATCTTTAAGAACAATCAGCTTTTTCTCTGAGCCAAACGGGAAAGCTGAGGCAAGATCAATAACTTCAATGACTGTATGGTCTCTGCCGTTTATAAATTCCTTGTCAAAATCAGATAAAATAACCGCTGAGGCTGCCGCTTCAACTGCCTTGCAGGCATTTTCAATGGAATACGAATCATCTCCATAAAAAAAATAGACGGGTAGCAAAGTTTCTTTCTTCAGATACTTTGAAATAGTGAAAATAGAGGGAACGGGGACTTTATTTTTTGCCAAGTTGTGTCAGGTTCCGGTTTTTAGTTCCTGGTTTTTAATTCAGAATATTGTATGGTACACATATACGGACTAATAATTTTATCTGACTTCAAAAATACTGTTTAATTTTCTCGCTCTTTTCTCAATGGTAACAGATTCCATTTTAACAGGACTGACAGGCCGGCCATCAGCCGGACCAAAGACGGGATTAATTTTCTGTGCTGCAATTTCATCCACAACCTCCATTCCCTTAATTACTTTTCCAAAAACAGAGTAGGCTTTTGGAAGACCAGGAGCATCGCCAAGCATTATAAAGAACTGCGAGGAATTTGTATCAGGCCCGCGGTTAGCCATCGCAACAACTCCTCTCCGGTAACCTTCTTTATAACTTGTGGCATTTTTGTTTAATTCATCTTCAAAGGTATTCCCATAGATGCTTGTTCCGCCACTGCCTGTACCTGTAGGATCACCACCCTGTAATACATAATCTTTTGCAATACGATGAAATATCACATTATTATAATAACCGGACATTGCAAGTCCTATAAAATTTGACACGGTCTTTGGAGCATCAGATGTATAAAATTCTATTTCGATGCTACCAAACTTCGTTTTAATTGTAGCTACAGTAACTGTATCAGGGCTTTTGCTAATCATCCTGTCAATCGCTTTAAAATCAATGGTCAGTGATTTACTACTTGAATCAGGTGTAGCCAGCGTATCTGCCGGCTGATCATTTACCGGTTTATCATGCTGACAGCCTAATAAAAAAATAAATGCAAATATGGAAATCAGAAGTTTATACATTTTAATTTATTATCTCCCTGTAATTTTTTATTTCCGTTTATAATATTTTTTATGAATGAATCGTGCGGGAAAGTAAAAGACTCAGCATAATAATGCCTAATACAATTCTATAAAAAACAAAAATATAGGTAGAGTTTTTCTTTAGGAATTTCAAAACAAAATCGATTGCCAGATAACCAAATACAAATGAAGCAATGGTAGCGGCAGTAAGATTAATAGCCATTGATTTATCAAGAAATACAATTGACTGCTTAAGTTCAAGCAAACCGCTTGCAAGTATGACAGGTATGCTTAAAAGAAAAGAAAACCTTGCGGCTGCTTCTCTTGTAAAGTCGAGAAACAGTCCGGCAGTAATCGTAGAGCCGGAGCGGGATGAGCCGGGAATAAGCGCAAAGGCCTGCGCAATACCGATAATCAGAGCATCGCTCCATTTAATACGGGTAATATTTTTCTCAAACGAACTAATTTTTTCGGCAATGTCCAGCAATATAGCAAAAACAATCAGGCTTATTGTAATTACAAACAGGTTCTTTGTAAATTCACCCTCAATTATATGTCTGAAAACAAGTCCGAGAATAACAACCGGTATTGTTCCAATAATTATATACCATCCCATGCGTGAGTCAAGGCTCTGACTGCCAAAACTCTTCCGGTTAAATATGTTCTCTGTTAAAAAGTCTTTAATAATTGAGATTAAGTCATTTCTGAAATAAATCAGTACCGCAAGCAACGTTCCCAGCTGAATAACTGCCATGAAGGCAGTCCATTGTTCCGGATGCTTTTCTATTAAGTCATTTACGAGAAGCTTACCGGCAAGTGTAAGATGAGCGGTGCTACTGATTGGCAGAAATTCCGATAACCCCTGAATAATGCCAAAAATAACAGCCTGTAATAAGGTCATTCAATTCTCCTTAAAAATAATACGATAACCCAAGTCTGAACCCCGCGCCGGACTGGCTTAAAGTTACCTTATCCTGATAAATACTACCATAATTAATTGCGCGTCCGTTGTTATTCTTCAGTTCATCCGTATGGTCGAATCTGAGGAGACCTGTAACATCGGCAAACAGATTATCTCCTAAACTGGTATTACCAACAACTTTTAATACTACTCCGTAACCGGCGGCGGTAAAATTAACTGGAACTGAGAAGCGTGTCTCGTCCAGTGATACATATCTGTATCCGACCCCTCCGCCAAACTTAAACTTATAACCGTAACCCGAAATAATATAGTAGGCAAGTACTGAAGGCATGTGTATATCATAAGAGATATCAAATGTACCGGACTGGTAAGAATTAATTCCGAAAGCGTATTCGAAACCAATCTGATATTTATCGTCAGACAAATAACCAAATTCTCCGTAAAATTCCGCGTTTGTATTAAAGTCCGGTCTGCGCTGAGATATATTAAACGAGATATAATCATTAAGAGCGACAGACTGAGCTATATCAATCCCCATCCCCCCGCTGATGTTAAACTGAGCTTTTAATGACGGTGCGGTAATTATTAAAACAGAAAACAGCAGAATAATTATCTTCATTATTTATCCGCGTTTAATCCTGTATCCAAAATTGTCAGCAGGCTCTCTGTTTTGCCCATCTTCTTTGCATAACGATAATTCAGATAAAAGAAAAAACCCAAAGCACTTCCAATAAACAGAACGTAAGAAATAAGATGCTGAAGCACAGCATACGCCAGGCTTAGTTCACCTGAAAATCCAAAGAGCAGTACTATCGCCGTTTTCGTTATTGTATGATAAGAACCTGTCCCTCCCGGCGTTGGAATTAAAAGTCCAAATGAACTGATGGTATATAAAACCCAGGCCATTGAAAAAGTAACCGGACGGATAAACTGCATATCAAGTGTGTAAAAACCAATCATTGAGTTAAATCCGTAAGTAAGAATAATTAGAGCTGTAAACAGGAAAGTTAAGCTGTAACTCTTAATACCCTTAATACTCGCGAAGCCTACGGTCAGCATCTGGAGAATATGCTCAAGCTTTTGAGCAGTTACCGGCGAAATTCTGCTGGTAAATTTAACAATAATATTACAAAACTTCTCCTCATATTTTATAAGAAGCAAAAGAAAAAAAATAACTCCGGCCATGCCGGCGGAAATAATATAAAGTGCTGGTTTAAGCCAGGGGAAGCTCCCATATAAATCGCCATCATAAATAAAAACGCTGATAAGTACAGAAACTGCAAGTGCTATTACATCAATAACCCGCTCGACTATTACAGTACCGAGTATTGACGATCTCGAAAGCCCCTCCCATTTGCCAAGCATAATTGCACGCGACAGTTCGCCAACTCTTGGAACAACACAGTTAACACCATAACCAATCATCATTGAACCAAAAAGATTTGTCAGTGATGCATCCGGTTTAACGGATTTTAATATAACTTTCCAGCGGACAGCACGAATGAAATGAGACAGGGCAAGACTGAAAAATAATACAGTAACCCAAAGCCACGAGGCATGACTTATAATACCCATTACGTCCCTTGCTCTTACGCCCCTGAAAGCAATGTATAAGAATACTAAAGTAAGAATAATTGAAAAGATAAAACCCAGCATCCGCTTCGTTTTATTCTTATTACCGGTTATGGTTTTATCTGAGGTCAACTGTTTCGGTCCCTTCCGGAATTTCGAGATTAAATTTCCCTGCCGGGATTTTCTGGTTAATTTTGAGTCCTGAAAGTTCAAAAATATTTATAAATCCATTATGATCTGCCATTTCAATACGCCTGATCAAATCTTTATTATCCGACCAGATCTTAACAGACCTGAAACTCTGCTCACCTTTCAATGAAGTAAGCAAAGTAACATAACACTTCTGCCCTGCGATTGTATCTGCTTCCAATGATTCAACCTTACTTCTGACCGGAAGATCAATGATAATATTTTTCAATGAAAATGAGTTTGGATCATTTGTAAGGCTGTTGATAACTACTTTATTTGTATGCTTATTAAAATTCCAGATAGTAATACCATCAGAAATGAGTTCAATATTCTTAAATTCAATTCTGTATTTGTTCTCTTTCTGGTAATATAACTTTCCCTTACTGACAAGTGATTTATTCTTCTCTGTCATCCGGCTGATTTGTTCAAAATCAGCGCTTAACGTATTTATGGAATTAAATTTTTTCTGAAGCTTCTGCAACACTAAATTTTGAGCGAAAGCAACATTACAAACAGAGAGAATAGCGAAAAGTAATAAATAATTTTTCATTGTACTAAATTGACCTTAAAATTGTTTCAAGTTGTTCTTCATCTTCTACAAGTACCTCACGTACTTTGCTGCCTTCCGCTCCGCCGACAATACCGGCTTCTTCCAACTGGTCAACAATTCTTGCAGCACGTGAATATCCAAGCTTAAGTCTTCTCTGGAGCAACGAAACCGACCCCTGCTGATGCCGCACGATAACCCGCGCCGCGTCTTCAAACATCGGGTCTTTATCCGACAGAAATTCGCCCTGCGATTCTTTCTTTTTATCATAGAGAGAAGGAAGGAAATACCGCTTGGAATAGCCTTCCTGTGAATATATATAATTAGTAACCCGTTCGACTTCATCCGTTGAAATAAACGCATTCTGAATTCTTACCGGCTTTGGAGTACCAGAAGGCAGAAACAGCATATCGCCACGTCCCAACAACTGTTCCGCGCCATTCATATCAAGAATAGTTCTTGAATCGATTTTCGTAGCAACCTGATAAGCCATTCTCGCACTAAAATTAGCCTTAATAACGCCAGTTATAACATTTACTGAAGGCCGCTGTGTAGCTACGACAAGATGAATACCAACGGCACGGGCAAGCTGTGCTAACCGGGCTATTGGTTCTTCTACTTCCTTCCCCGAAGTAATCATTAAATCAGCAAGTTCATCAATAATAAGAACAATATAAGGCATCTTGTAATGATACATTCCCTTAGTATCCTGTGGCTTCCGTTTCGGATCCGCTACTTTTACATTGTAATCAACTATATTCCTGACGCCTGCCTTTGCTAATTTATCATAGCGTTTTTCCATCTCATATTCAACAGACTTAAGTACAAGTATGGCATTCTGCGGATTAGTAATAATCTCTTCTTCAAGATCAGGCGAAACAGCAAGAAAATGCTTGTTTAGTTTCTGATAGAATGACAATTCAATCTTTTTAGGATCTATAATAACAAATTTAACATCCGACGGGTCTTTTGCATACAACAAACTGGTCAGAATCATATTAATACCAACGCTTTTCCCTGAACCTGTCGAACCGGCAATAAGCAAATGAGGCATCTTTGCAAGATCTGTAATGTAAATATCTCCCGAAATCGATTTGCCAAGAGCAAGAGGAAGTTCGGCCTGCTCTTCGCTGATTTTACCGATAACTGAACGTACATTTACCAGAGTAGCCTGTGCATTTGGAATCTCAACGCCAATAGCACTCTTACCAGGAATAGGAGCAATGATTCTTATACCACGAGCTGCAAGAGCAAGAGCAATATCATTCTCAAGACTTACAATACGACTGATTTTAACACCGGGAGCCGGTACAATTTCATAAAGTGTAACTACAGGACCGGGAGTAACTGTAATATTTTCAATTTTAATGTCAAATAAGGCTAATTTTTCCTTCAGAAGTTCGGCATTATGCTTTAGTTCCTCTTCCGCAACTTTATAATTTTCCTCAGGTGCGGGGTCAAGCAATGTAAACGGAGGCTTCTTGTAATTTATTATCTGTTCCCATTGATCGGGCAGTACAGATTCCAGTTTCTTATCAATATAGTCTGCCTCCTCATCTTCAACTTTCTTCTTTTCTTCTTTCTTAGCCTGATTTTCTTTTAACTTTTCCTTTTCCTCTGCCTTTTCCTCTTCTGCCGGCAGATGATCTTCCTTTGTTCTTACAATCTTTATTTTTGTTTCTGCTTTCTGTACATCTCCGGTTTCAGGCACCCCGTCATTTTTCTTAAACTTCAGCTTTACCTTTCCATGGGTTTCTTCCGACAGCTTTTTTATCTTTGCCAGATTGTTCACCGCTTTTTCTAATATTGTTTCTTTTTCTTCCGTGCTCTTTTTTATAACAGCTTCATTTTGTTCAAACAGGCTGTTGACAAAACCGAGTATAGTTATAAGTTTTACATCGAACACAATAATCAGAACAAATAAGAAAAGAGTTCCAATGAATATCAGACTGCCAAATCCGCCAAGAAGCCGGCTTAAGGCTGTGCCAAGGAAAAGACCCGCATTGCCGGAAATTTCATTAACATCTTTTAATATATTCAGCTTGAAGCGGAGCACACCAAAGAACGCCGAGAGTAATATACCTGATATAAGAAGAAAGTTAGACAGATAAACAGCAAGTCTGTACTGCTTTCTTAAAATAACAGCACAACCCCAGATAAAAATAATAACAGGAAAAATAACCGAGAAATAACCAAAAACAGAACTGACAAAAAACTCTGACATATATGCGCCAGTAATACCAAGCCAGTTGTGTGTACTTTCTATTCTTTCAATAAATTCACGGTCTGACGTAAATACCCTGAAAAAGTCCAGAAACTGATATGTTAAATTACCCTGGTCATATCTGGAGAATGACAATATGCTGATAAGAATAAACAGGGAAAATACAATAAGAAAAATCCCGAAAATCCTTACCTTCTTTTCAAGAGAAATATTAAAATAGCTTTTGTCGTTTTCTGCTTTTTTTTTCTTTTTCTTAACTACTGCCATTTTAAATATATAAAGTTATACAAAGAACAATCACTGAAATTTAAGAATCTTTATTGTACCATTATTGAAAACTGTAAGTATATCAAGCTCATTAAGTCTGGCACAATAGTCTATATCTTCTTCAAAACCATTATCAACTAACAGTTTTCCATGTTCAGAATTCCTGAGAGTTCCGGAAATATCATTACTATAGTTTCTGCTTAATAACAAACTGGCATTGGAACTATCATTCATCAGTTCAACATTTTCGCCATTATTTTTAATTATTTCATCAATAAGCATTCCCGCGCAGATAGTATCCTCAATACAGAAATTACCGGTACGGCCTGAGCATAAGATTTCTACATCTTTGTTAAGACTACAGATATATCCTGCAACACTTGCAATATTAAGGAAGGAGCATATTAACATAGTCTCTGAAAACTTTGCTCTTACTACTGCTTTTGAACCATTGGTCGTAAAAAGAATAATCGACTTTCCAGAGACAGCCTCTTTCGTATATTCCAGAGGAGAATTACCGAGCTGGAAGCCTTCTATTTTCCTCGTATTTCTTTCGCCGGCAATCAGCGTATGCCCGCCAAAAGAATTAACTGAAACCTTCATGGCAAATTCAACGGAATTTACCGGAATAATTTCCTTTGCTCCATTGTCGAGGGCGGTAAGAATAGTTGACGTTGCCCTTAGCACATCTATAACAACCGTTGTTTTGCCTGTAAAAAATAATTCCTCTAACGGAAGAGGGGAAAAATGTACATGAATTTTCATATATCCTCAAATCATTATCATTGAACAATATTTAATTTAACAATTTTATACTCTGACGGGATAAACTGATATTTTCATATTACACATGAACATATCGTTGCGCCTCTTTCAATCCCGAAACTGCCCGGTAATCATCTGTAAATATTAACATAAAACAGACTGCACTAAAAACATAATTTGATACCTCCGGAGTATCTTCAGACTGCCTTTCAGTCTCTTTTCTCAGGACAATCATAAAAATTATTGTTTTCTTATGAACGGAGACTTAATCAGTTTTGCCGGTATCTCTTTCCCGCGAATCATGAAATTAACCACACCTTCATCTGATATGTATTCTGAATCTACATATCCCATAGCAATCGCCTTACCAAAGGTCGGGCTGACCGTTCCGCTTGTAACATAACCAACCTTCCTGCCGCCAACCGTCAGGTCATAACCCTGTCGCGGGAAAGCCTTTTCTTCTGAAATCATCGCTATAAGTTTTCTCTTCAGTCCGCCGGCTTTTATTTTAAGCAACGCATCCTTTCCGATATATTCTTCTTTATTAAGTCTGGTAATCCATGCCAGTCCTGCTTCAAGCGGGTTTGTTGTATGGTCAATCTCATGCCCATAAAGACAAAATCCCATTTCAAGCCTTAAAGAATCCCTCGCACCAAGTCCGACAGGCCGGATATTAAATTCTTTACCGGCTTCAAACAGGCTGTGCCATAATAATTCGGCTGTTGAAGTATCGCCTTTAAAGTATATTTCGTAACCGGATTCACCAGTATAACCCGTTCTTGAAATAATAGCATCGACACCTGCAATCTGACCTTCAAAGAAGTGATAATATTCCAGATTCAGTTCACGATTACAAATCTTCTGAAGCGTTTCTCTCGATTTAGGTCCCTGTACAGCCAGCAGAGTGTATTCGTCTGATTTATCAGTAAGTTCGGCATTAAACTTATTGTTCTGCTTCATCCAGTCAAAGTCCTTATCCTTATTTGACGCATTTACAACCAGCATAAATTCATCTTCCGCCATTTTGTAAATAAGAATATCATCTGCTATTCCGCCATCCTCATAGCACATAGCTGAATACTGAACCCTGCCAATACATAGTTTAGAGGCATCGTTAATTGTAATATACTGTACAAAATCAAGAGCTTCCGCCCCTTTGACAAAAATCTCGCCCATGTGGGAAACATCAAATACTCCGACTGAATTACGGACTGCTTTATGTTCCGCAATTATCGAAGAATACTGAACAGGCATCATATAGCCGGCAAAATCAATCAGCTTTGCCCCAAGTTTTTCATGAACATTATACAATGTAGTTTTTTTCATATAATTACAGCCTGTGTATTTAGTTTTTTCCAGTCATTCAAAAAATTAGCAAGCCCGCTGTCTGTTAAAGGATGATTAAACAGCTTGTCAATAACTCCAAAAGGCATCGTTGCCACATCTGCACCCATTAAAGCAGCTTCAACTAAATGAATGGGATGACGGATACTTGCAACAAGCACTTCAGTCTGATAATTATAATTTTTATAAATCTGAACTATCTGCCCGATTAAATCCATTCCGTTCTGCCCAATATCATCAAGTCTGCCAACAAAAGGACTAATATAAGAAGCACCGGCTTTTGCTGCTAAAAGTGCCTGCGGAGCTGAGAAGCAGAGTGTTACATTTGTTTTAATTCCCTCTTCGCTGAAAGTTTTTACAGCCTTCAGACCTTCCTTTATTAAAGGAATCTTAACCACAATATTCTTGTGAATCGCCGCTAATTCGCGCCCTTCCTTAACTATTCCATCGTAATCTGTGGATATTACCTCAGCACTTACAGGCCCGTCAACAATACTTAAAATCTCATATAAAAGCTGCCTGAAATCCTGCCCTTCCTTCGCAACAAGGGACGGGTTGGTTGTAACACCATCCAGAATTCCAAGAGAAGCGGCTTCCTTAATTTCGGATATTTTTGCAGTATCAATAAAAAATTTCATCTGATTCTCCGTTTATATTAATTCCAGGTTAAAAAATCACCGGTAAAATTCTGTTGCGTATTAATTCAGTTGCCACGATAAATGCTTCTTTGCCTGAATTTTATCAGACGGGTTTAATTATAATCACATGGAACTGAATTAAAACCAGGGGATTTATTTATACGCAGAAACTGATTATTAACAGGATGGAAATTACAAAATAATTTTCAAATATGTAAACATTCAACAGGCTTTGACCAGGTTTATCTGCTTATTCAGGGAAACGATTTTATCCGTAAGAGGAAAATACGCAGTCTGATAATAACCGGTTAAATAAACGTATCAGTTTTGTTACAAATATCATGGTAATATAAAAAAAGCCCTGAAAAAAAATTTCCAAGGCTTTACTGAAAGATATATTTCTGAATTCTTAAGCCGGTATCTGCTTAAGAATCAGAACTGACACTTAGTAACGTCTTCCGCCGCCGCTTCCGCTGTTACTTCTTCCACCGCTACTGCTGCTGCTGCCATGTCCGCTACGGAAACCGCTACCACCGCCGCTGCTACCGCTTCCGCCTCTTCTGTCGTTCGTTTTAGGGCGTGCTTCATTGACCGCTATTTTCTTTCCTTTCATTTCTTTTGTATTTAAAGCCATCATTGCTTTCAAAGCTTCTGCATTACCTGGCATATCAACAAATCCGAAACCCTTAGAGTCTCCGCTAAATAAATCTCTGATTATCTTTACACTTTTTACATGACCGAACTCTGAAAAAGCTTTTTCCAGATCCTGGTCAGAAACTTCTCTGGCTAAATTACCAACGAAAATGTTCATCACTTGCTCCTTTACTGAAATTACATGGAATTTATTCATTCCATTCTATATGTTGTTTACTGGGAATTAAAATTGAGAAGCAATGAAGAACCGTAACTCAATGCAATAAAAATTTTAACTACTTCCTAATAATAAGTAAATAAACTAACATATCCAACATAAATCGTTTCACTATAAGCACCCGGCTATTAATTTCAACTTAAATACCGGCTTATTAATATCTGTATGGTTAACCTGTAATCACGTTCAGGCTCAATAAATATCCCCGCAGCCGTACCCTTTTCTAAAACAGGATGCCAGCTTTTAATTCATAAGAATTGTTTTTGATTTCTAATAAATCAGTCTTATAAGGTGTGTTTAATGGAATATTATACTGGAACTCCCCCAAAACTCCAAACAGATATGGTATCTTAAGCTCAATTCCGGCTCCAATTGCTAAATTCCACAAACTTTTGCTGTAATCCTTAAAAATAAGGTCATATCCATGTATAATATCCTTTGAAATCTCGAAATTAGCCGAAGGTCCGATAAAAGCATAAGGACATAAAACAGGATAACTCATGCGGAATTTGGCAAGCATCGATAATGAAAGATAATCAAATGTATTATTACCGGAACTGAAGACACCTGTGCCCTGAATTGACTGGGCAGTCGGCAGTTCAAGCTTATTTTGTATGCTGAGCTGCTTGTAGCTTAAATCCCCGATTATACTGATAAAAGGGATATTAAGAAATTCAGCAAATACCCCGGCTGTAAATCCTCCCATGGCATCAGGATTCGGACTTAAATTGTTCTTAATATAATTAGCATCCATTTTTGAACTTGTAATGCCGGCTTTGAAACCATAAGACCTCATAAACTGCGCCTGAAGGCTGACAGTCAGTATCACAAATAACGAAATAATAACAGGAATCTTTTTCATGTTGCTCCTTTTTTTTTATTTAAAGATAAAGAAATACTTTTTATATACAGACACGCATAACGCATAATATAACTGTTCAAATTCTCCTTATGCTCTTAATCTTAATCGTAATCCTTATGGGATTAGCCCTGAAAGGGCGAAATATAATAGCACAGGGCAATCGCCCTGTGAAAAATGAATACCCCGCACAACCCAAAGCCCTGAAAGGGCGCAATAAAAGTTTTGAACCTTAGCCTGACAACTCCCCGCTACCCGTTCTCACCGGTCAGCCGGGCTATCTGAAGCAGATAGAAACGAAGAATATCCTGCTGTTTTGCCGACAAAGCCTGCTCTTCTACCTTGATTATCCTTTCTACTTCTTTTACAGCTCTTACAATATTAATCGGAACTTCAACCATACTTTCTGAAACAATTGACAAATATTCAAATGCCGCTGCCAGAAACTGGTGCATTGTGTCATCATTCGAAGTCTTAAAGCGGCTTGTAATATCGCTCGAAAGCTTTAGCCGCTGCGGCGCAAACGAAAGATCCTTTGTCTGCGTATTAAGCGAAAGCGAATGAAGCGCTGTGGCAAGCTCGACAAAACTTTCAACCTGCTGGAATACCGGACGCTCCAGAAGATCCCATATCTTTCGTTGCCATGACTTAACAGCCTCCGGTATGGCAAGCAGTTTTTCCATTTCGCTTATCCATTCGCTGTCCACCTTCCCGCTGATGCCGGAAAGTAAAACATCAGTCTTAGTGTTAAACAAGTCGGACTGAAGTAGCACGGCCAGGTCCGGTCTGAGGGCTGGCAGAAGATCCGGGATAAATTTGTCGGCTTCAAAGAAATCTGCAACATTAAGTCCCTGCCGCCTGAGTAGCTCCCGCTGAAATAAAACCAGATACTTCTTAAGCGAATCCATATCTTCCCTTAACGCCAGGAAAGCCGAATTGCCGGCAGGAAAGGCGTTAACAATTTTATTCAGATACCTTAAATCAACATCCTGGTAAATCCGCAGAGTATGCAGTATCTCATGCACCGGAAGTTTAGGCAGTATGCGATCCTGAATAATAGCAAGCGGTTCGCCTTCAATAAATTGTCTTTGCGAAAAGCTGTCCAGAGCGCGAAACAGCCCGGTTGTAAGCTGGTTTATGCCAAGCACAGCCGTCTGCGACTGGTTGTGGGCAATCGCCCTGAGCAGGCTTCCGTATTGCGACAGCGGGATTGTCTTGGCTATCTTCTCAAGTATCTTTTGACCGGCGCTGCCGGAAACTTCATGACCCGGGCGAATAGTCGGGCGGTCTCTTAACGGCGGTGTAGTCCTTCCGATAAAATAAGAGATAATATGAATACCGACCACGTCTTCTTCTCTGCCATAAAGTATCTGCCTAAAATTACTTGTAACAACAGATAAAAATTCATCGAAAAGAGCATCCTTACGACCGATTGTAAGCCTCTCAAGTTCCCTGAAGCCTCTCGTTTTAAACTGCAGGCGCGTTTCAACCAGTGGCTCTCCTGCGCTTATAATTTCAGATTCATAAAACCTCTGCGACTCTCTTATATGATAAAACAACTGCGAAAGTTCTTCTGTCGGCAAATATCTCAGATGCTCGGATATGTTGCTTTGTAAAGTCCTTAAATCACCCCCGGCAAATACACCTGTCAGGGGAGTTGTAGCATACTCGGCGCTTTTCCTGGCAGATTCCCTGAGGTAAACAGAAAATCTTTTAGCCGAATCCTCCGAACGAATAAAAGCAGGCTTCCCGACCACAGGAGAATAATACCCGCCCTGACGCTGCATCGGTTCACCGCTTCCCATCTTCATCCTGACATTACCGATTAATCCCCGCTCAGACAACCAGCTTGAAAGGTCATACTTTGCTTCCTTGTATAAACTCATTCCGGTGGCCTGCCCTGCCTGCTGACTTAAATCCGACCCGGCTACAAATATTTCGCTGATTATATCAGAGAATCTTTCATTTGTCTCCTGATTTATCCTTCTGCTCTGAAGCGAATATTCCCAGATACGCCCCAGATAATTTTTAAGATTTTTAACCGACTCCACTTCCTCAAATAATGGAACAAGCCATATAGCCGGTATCTCCGAGTTATGATTCTCCCTTAAATTCTGTTCCCTGCGCGAGCGCATTTTCCTGTCAAGCGTAATAAGAGCTTCAGGCTTGGTGGACATACTGACCTGAAGAGCCATCACCATGCCGGGGTTCCCGTACTTGCCCGCGATCTCATTTATTTCATTGATATTATGAACTGTTGTGTCAATTGCAAACTGATCCTGGGCAGTTATCATCTTCTGATGAATTCTCGGAGTAATAATAAACCGTTTGAGCAAATCCCTGTACAGGCTGGCTTCTGTAAAAAACACTGGGTTATTCAGGTTCTTCCGAACCGCCGGCAAAAGCGCGGTCAGGGTTTTTCTCATCTGTTTATTAAGCGAGAAATAATATTCAAGAGTTCTGGTTCTCTGCTCCCTAAGCTCAAGCATCCTGCGTTCAAGCCGGTCGTTATGATGGAATAATAAAGTCAGCGGATCTCTGGCAAGGTGCATTTTCATTCCAGCCTGCCTGATTTTGCCAGGCTTCATATTAAAGGGCAGAATCCCGCGATACCTTTTTTCAAGCTGGTGTGTCAGTTGTGTAATCTTAACAAACAGGTTGGAGAACCGGGCATTCTTTCCCGAAATACTTTCCATATCTCTAAGCAAAGAATCATCTATCTTAAGCGAGCGGTCAGATTCATAAAGGAGACGTAAAAGATTGGACTGATTAACTACATTCTCAATAAGCGCCGATGCAACAAGGCTGTGCCCCTGCCCCGATGGCCGGTTGCTCCCATCCCAGTCCCCCCAGAATGAAAGAAATGTCTGGAACGGAGAATCCGAATGCAACTCAGAATAAATCTCCGAAGCGATGATGGTCTTTAAGTCAAGCAGAAGTTCAAACGGCTCCTGATTTGATACTATGGCAACATTAAGACCAAGATACTCGCGTATAAGCTCTTCGGATACCTTGTCAAACAGCCAGGCTGATACGGGTTTATTCTTTAACGAGTTCTCTATTATCTGCTCAAAAAGATTTTCTACTTTGATGGAATACATCTGCGTAGGATGAACCGTGCGGTCATAGAGTCTTGTCTTAAACGCCCGTTCCCTTGCCTCAAGGTTATCTTTATAAAATTCCTTCTCCAGTTGTGCAATAAGACTTCTGCCTTTATCTGCAAGACCAATTTCTTTAAGCTCCTGAGCTATTCCCGTTCTATCAAGAAAACGTCTTTTAAACAGAGAAAGCCTTTCAGGCATATATTCTGACATAAAGCGTTTTTTATATCCATGCTCCTTCAGCTCATCGTTAATCTGGCTGAGACGCTTATACGAAGCTCCGCAGCATCTGTCAGTTATCTGCTGTTCAATATAATTCCACATATCGGGATATACTGTATAATCGAGCGTTTTTTTTACCGAAAGAGGTTTTACCGTAAATTTCTTTCTTGCATAATTATTGGCTTCCTCACTAATCATACGATTCAGGTCAATAAGCACGCGTCTGGTTTTCCGCAAAAGCACTTCGGCATTGTCAGAGCCACCCAGCGTAAGCCGGAACGTCTTGCGGCCCGTTTCGAAACCCTTTTCAGTCCGTGCAAATGTTGAAAGAGGCACCAGTCCTATACCATGACGCGCAAGCCCTGAGGCAAGCCAGTCAAGCGATAATCCGGCAGGAAGTTTCTCTATTATCATCTGCGGATACATACTTCCCTTAGGCGCTTTTATCCGTATGTCAAAATTATTACGTTCGCGCGGCAGTTCTTCCACCGCCTGATGCAATGAAGCCATCCGCTCAAAAAATATCCTGTTGCGAAGCCTCCAGTATGCGTTTATTGTTTCGGTGTTATTTCTGTAAAATAAATAGGTAAGGAATACAGCCGTAATATTTGGCTTGATTGTCCCGCTTATGGTTTTGAATTTTTCATAAATTTCTTTATGTCTTATTTCAATAACGGATAACCTCGCACCCGCAAGCGAATCTGTCTTTGATAAAGAATGAATCGTAATCAGATGGTCTGACTGCTCATCATTAATATAGCCACTCTTATGCAGTTCATCCGCTAACTGACGTATAGTTTTTATAACTCTAAGCTCCATGCCCGGAGCTACATTCTGGTATGAAAGATCATCAATAACAAAAATCTTTTTTTCTAAAAGCCACCTGATAAGACGTTTAAGCTCATCGGGATTAAAATCCTGCCCGGTAGCATTATGAGGATTATTAAGAGCTACCGCGCCATAACTGCGCCATTCGGGATTGCGGGAGAGTTTCTCTTCTACCGCGCGGATTATCGCATCCACGTCAATTTCAAATTCATCTGTAAGAGGAATAATCGAAACCGAGGGGAAACAATGTTCATAAGTCCAGCTCAAATCAGGAAAGATAACTTCCTTTATCCCGCAGTGAAATCCTAACAGACCGAGACCCGTCCGGGATGAACCGCTTACAAGCAGACTGCTCTTTACATCATATTCAGGATGATGTTTCAAAAATGAATAGAGAAATCCGTTAATCAGCTCCTGTTTCCACTCGTCTGAATCAATATTGCTGATAAAGTCATTTAACAAAGGAACTGATTCGACAGATGAAAAGGCATCGAAGAAGAGATAAGATGATATATTTTCAGAGCGGTGCGCAAGCACAGTTTCCTTCCGCGCTATTCTTTCGGTAATCTTTTCGACAATCGCGGAGCTACGGCTGATTATCGAATTAAGCTTTTCTTCGAACTGCTCCGCATAGCTGTTAATTGTTCCGCCGTTTGAAACTACATAAGGGTTCACCTCATGCGAAGGCTTTAAAACAATCCCGTTTTTCCTTGCCGGTGCATCCTGTTTAATCAGATTTTCTTTCAGCATATAACCTAAAAGCTCTGCCTCTGAAGCGGAGGGTGTTCCCTTTAACTGGAAATGCACAGTCTCTATAACTCTGATATATTCGGCGTTGCCCGCTATAAAAATTATCGAATAATCCTCCAGCGAACGGGAAAAAATTCCCGGAGTGATGAATCTTACCACGCGGTTCATCATCTTTGCTTCGCGTGCCAGGGATAAATGATTAGGAGCATTATTAACTTCTAAAAAGAAGAGAGGAGCTTCAAGACTCAGCGTGCGGAGTTCCCGTCTGGTCTTTTCACCGGTAAGTCTGCCAAGCAGAAGAAAATGAGGCGAATGCGGGCGCTTCGCAAGTTTTTCTTTTATCTGCGTGATTAAAGTTTCTTCAGAATCCTCAAGCCTGCTGAATATAAGTCCGTCAAACTGACGGAGATGTTCAGGGAGAGAAACTCCAAATGACAAAATCTTTGCCGGGCGTATAACCAGGGAATTAGAAAGGGAATGGAAAAGAAGTCTTAAAGCCTCATTAATTCCGCCGGAGGCAAGTATTATCTCCCGCCTGCCGGTCGTCCCGCCGAGGTCATAGTTTAAGGTTTCCGGCTGTTTATGTGTAATCCAGTCATAAAAGTAACTGACCAAATAACCCGGATTTTTTTTATTAAACCCGCCGCGGGGCATATAAGGCGCACTATTATTTATAAGTGCCCGCAGAAATTCTATTTTCCCCTGTTCCGATGTTTCAAGTCCGGACTCTTCCGCCAGTGCGCCGGGGTTATCTTCCGTAAGTGATTTCTTTCTTATATCAATGCCGAGAGCTGCCCTCAGATATGCTGATGAAAGTTCTTTATCCTGAACCGGATTTCCGATATGAAAATTAACGCGCTCTTCAGGCGGAGTATCAGACGAAGCCGTAGCCTCGCTTACCTCTGATATCTTAGCTGCCTTACCAGGCTTTAGTCTGAAGTAATCTAATGAATCTGTTTGTTTAATCATCTGTTAATCTGACCCGTGCCTGACTATTTTTTCTCATTGTTATTATTTGCATAACCGCTAAATGCATTGGCTAAAAATTTCTGGAACATACCTATTAAATCATTGCCCTGAGTTCCGTCATTTGAAGACAGAGAAACAATCGTGCGTGCATTTTTTAATGTCTGACTCGCTTCGGCCAGACGTGCCGCCTGAGGCGTAAGCATCAGCAGTTCCGGACTTTTCTTTAATAATTCAAGCTCATCGCTGTCGAATGAAAGCTGGAGTTTCTTGCGTTTTAGTTCCTCTTCGATTCTTGCATGAGCCAGAGCGGAATCTTTTTCCATTTCAGCTTTTTTAAGCTCGTACTTCTTAAGCGCAAGTTCGCTTTCCATAACGGCTATTTCCTCATCTGCTTTAAGCTTTACCTTTGCCGCGGCTATTCTGGCTTTCTGGTTTAGAAGTTCAGTCTGCTCAAAAATCCTGGCCGATTCCTGCTGTTTCATTGCCTCGGATATCTTTGGGTCCAGAGCATCAAACGACTGAATTGTAAGCGTGATAATTTCGAGTCCCAGCATCTCCCCGCTTTGTGTTACATTAGCTTTAAGGTAATCGTATATTTTCTCGGACGAAAGCTCCTCAATCTCATATTTTTCAACGAACTTCTTTATCAGACTCTGGATAATTGTCTCCAGTTCTTTACTTGCTTTAATAACAGCCTTCCCATTCCAGCCACCGACACGGACGAGTGACGGGATATTCTTATGCGAAGCCGCTACGGTAAAAGCGAGTTTTACTTTTATATCAAGATTACCTTTGACCGCCATCTCAACGCTAAGCTGAGTTGAATGCGTAGTATTAGGCAGTGCCAGACTCAGATGCCGGGGGTAAAATCTGCTCTTACGCTCTTTGATTACTCCTTCTGATTCTATCAGTATTAACTGATCTGGTTTTCTTAATCTGTATTCATAAATAATACCCAATGCTGCCAATGCCAATGGAATACTTACAAGTTCCCACATAATTTTTTCTCCGGATTATTTTATTTTATTTATTTTATAATGTTTGATGTTTAACAGACCGCCGGTTACAAAAACCAGCCTAAAATCATGGCAAATTTAATGTATTTTTTTAAAAATGCAAATAATTCCCTGCACAGGGGATGCAATATAATAAAAATGGAACTATTATGTTAAATGTCCGGGAGGATTTTATTAAAATGGTGTGAAATTTATCTGTGATAATGCAGAGATGCATCCGTACAATGCTGTCAGGTTAAGGTTCAAAACTTTATTGCGCCCTTTCAGGGCTTTTGGGGTTATCGGGGGGTATTCATTTTCACAGGGCGATTGCCCTGTGCTATTATATTTCGCCCTTTCAGGGCTGAATT
>JBAXDX010000021.1:0-36882 GCA_037140715.1 Ignavibacteria bacterium | reverse complement strand
GCCGGATGGGTAAAAGGCTGGCAGAACTCATGGGGAAATTCTCTCAAAAATATCAATGCGTCCAGTGCTTTTCTTAATCTTAGCAATACTTTATCATACATCATGGAGCATAATGCATTATTCCGACCTCAACGCCTTCACAATTCCCATTCTTGCGGCTCTGACTGACGGCAGAAATCCGCCGGCAAGTCCCATAATTGCCGCAAAGATTAACGATGACTTTACAATTGATGCGGACAAAGCGAACGAGAAGGAAAGTTCTGAGAAAGAATTAAAATTAAGCGTGGAAATTGAATAGAACTGCAAAAGCGAGGCAAGCACAATGCCTATTGCTCCTCCGCTGAGTGCAATGACAAGCGACTCAATCAGAAAAACCAAAAGAACCGCTCTCCGGCTGAAACCAAGTGCTCTCAAGGTGCCGATTTCAACGGTGCGGTTTGCAACCGAAGCATACATTGTTATCATTGCTCCGACTGTTGCACCCAGACTGAATATTATTGTAATGAATGTACCGAAGATTTTAATAAAGCCTGAAAGTGATTCGGACTGTTCGGCAAAGTATGCTGTTTCAATCTTGGGTTCATATTCCTGAAGCCTCATGTCGCGGGAAAACTCACGCTTAAACTTCTCAAAATTGTCTGCATTATCAAGCTTAAGAGTAACCGTTGATACAGCATTGCCACGGTTAAAAGCATCCTGAAGCTGCAGTCCGTCTCCCCATATCTCCGAATCGAAACCGCTGCCATTGGTTGCAAATACCCCGACTATAGTCCACTGATTACCCGCAAATTTTATTGAATTGCCAATACTGCAGTTCATAAATCGTTTTGAAATTGATTCACCGACAATTATCTCTCTAAGCGACTGGTTAAACATCCTTCCCTGAACAATTTTAACCTGCGGTCTCAGGTACTTTGAGGCGGGTGATATGCCGCGTACCATAACATTGCTGAGACCGCCTTCAATTTTATTAATATTTATGATTACAACCATTTCGTTTGATATCATCGGAAGCTTGTCGCTTGTCCGGGCGATATTTGTAAGTGTCCGAATCGTGTTCTGAACATCGCCATCGATGATGCTTGATATTTCTCCGTTGGAGCCTTTCCTTGCAATCACCACGTTATCCGGCGAGCCTGTGGTTTGCAGTGTCTTTTCAACTCCATAAGCCATCATCAGAACGGCGGCGAATACAAATACTACGAGAGCTATACCGGTAATGGTAATGCCGGTAGTAAGTTTCCTCGAACTAAAATTTCTTAATGTATATTTAAATGGTAGTTTCATTGTTTATTCTCTGTCATTAATAATTTAATTAGCCTTCGAACTATACATCTTATTTTATAGCGAACCTATCCCACGAACCTGAAGCCTTCTACAATTTTTGTCTTAAGCGTCCGCTGTATCGGGAAGACTGACGATGCTATTCCTATAAATACAACCGTGCTGACCGCAAGTATTACGGTTATCGGTTCAAGCTGAAATACGGGGAATACTCCTTTAGGCAAAAATTCTTCAAATGCGATGATGAGCGGGACAGATAATCCCATTCCAATCGCTCCTCCAAGACAGGATATGAGCAATGCTTCGCCCATTATCAGTCCGATAAGATGTTTGCTTGAAAATCCGATTGTTTTGAGTACAGCGTATTCCTTTGTCCGTTCGCGGGCGGACATAATCATTGTATTGCCAAGCACCAGCATAATGATGCCGACAATAACGAATGACATCCCGTTCATGGCGCTGATAACTCCGCTGAATGCCGATATAAATCCCTGCGTAAAGGCACGTTCGGTTTCAGTTTTCGTTTCTGCAGGTGAGTTTTTCATCATCTGATCGATAGTTTCAGAGATTTGCGCCGACTGAGAAGGATTTTTAATCTTAATGATGAGCCATCCAATTTCATTTGCTCTTACAGGTGTTTCCTTCAGCATTCTTTCATTCAGGTAATCCCAGTGAAATATCAGCTGAGTCGCATCGGTTGTTTTCTCTCTCGGCTGATAAATGCCGCGTACTACAAACTCCCACTTGCCAGGGAATATATCTCCGTTTAACGGAATAATATCCCCGACCTTAAAGTTATATTGCTTGGCTATCTTACTGCCGACTACGCAGCTGTTGCGTTCCCTGAGAAAATTACTGTATTCATCCTTGCTCAGTTTGAATTCCGGATAGACATCAAAGAAAGTTGCAGCATCGACAGCTATGCGTGCGAAGAATTGGGTCTTATCTACATAAGTCCCGCCGAACCAGTTGGCGTAAGTAACCATTTCAACTCCGTTAACCTTTTCAATTTTATCTTTATATGAATAGGGCAGAGGGAATATGAAAGAGACTGAATGCCTTGTAACAAGCCGGTTGGCGGCTGAAGCATCAAGTCCGACATACCATGCTGTTATTACTGTGCGCAATATGCAGAAAGCTATAATTACTATTGAAATACCGAAGATAGTAAGCGAGCTTCTTAGTTTATGGCGCAGTGCGTTCTTAAAAACTAATTTTAATATTATCATAATTACTTCTCTATTAAATCGCCCTTTTCAAGATGATGAATTATTCCTGCGCGTTCAGCCGCATGCGGGTCGTGCGTTACCATAATGATTGTTTTCTTAAACTCCTTATTAAGCCTGTCCATTAATGTAAGGATTTCCTCAGCGGAATTTTTATCAAGATCGCCGGTAGGTTCATCAGCCACGAGAATGGAAGGGTCAGTTACAACCGCGCGGGCTATGGCAACGCGCTGTTCCTGTCCGCCGGAAAGCTGTCTGGGATAGTGATGCATCCTGTCGGCAAGTCCGACGATTGACAGTGCAGTTTCTATATGCTTCTTACGTTCGGGTTTGGAAAGCTTTGTCAACAGGAGCGGCAGTTCCACATTTTCATAAGCATTAAGCACGGGGATCAGATTGTAGAACTGAAATACAAAGCCAATACTTGCCGAGCGCCATTTTGCAAGTGCGGATTCACTAAGCTTTGCGATGTCAGTTCCGTTAATGCTGATGCTTCCGGTGCCTGGTTTATCAATGCCGGCTATCAGATTAAGCAATGTTGTCTTGCCTGAACCAGAGGGTCCCATAAGCGCAACGAATTCACCTTCAGATATCGAAAGATTAATATTGTTTAAGACCGGGATTTCAAATTTATCCCGCCAGTAAGATTTCGATAGATTACTGATTCTAATTAATTCAGCCATGTGTTTACTCACTACTTATTTTATAGTTACTTTTGCGTTGTTTTTGATGTTGTCATTCAGATTATCTATAACCTGTTCGCCTTCCGTGATTCCCTGTTTAATCTCTACAAAGCTTCCCATTTCTCTTCCTGTTACAACCGGAGTTTCAATGGCTTTGCCATCGACTATTTTATAAACTGCGGTCTTTCCATTAACTGTTATGAGGGCAGTTGCAGGGACAACAAGAGCGGGTTGCTCTGTTTTCTTCTCGGTTGTTTTAAGGAAAAGGACCTTAGTACTCATTTCAGGCAGAACCTTCTGATCATAATCCTTAAACGCCACCTTAATCATTACCGTACCTTTAGACCTGTCGGCGGTAGGAACGATTTTGGCGACATAACCCTGATATCTGACTGATGGATAAGCATCGAGGGATATCTCGCAGTCCATACCTATCGTTATCTTTTCGATATTGGCTTCGGAAACATCAACTTCTGCCTGAAGCGATGACATATCGGCAATTGTAACAACGGCGGATTTAGAATTTGCCCCGCCGGCAAGAGGAGCGACAATCTCCCCTACATCGGCATTCTTTGTTAATACTGTCCCGTTGAATGGAGCACGTATCAGCGTGTTCTCAAGATTTACATTTGCCGTTGCAAGCTGTGCTTTTGCAAACCGGATTGATGACAAAACTTTATAATACCTTGTCTCAGCGGATTCATATTCTGCCTGAGTTCCTGCTCCTGCCTTAAGAAGTTCGCCCTGACGCTTTAGAATATTCTGACTTTCCTTAAGGTCGGCTTCATTTAATCTGACGGAAGCATCTGCTTCATCAACCATAGCGCGGAAGTCGCTGTCTTCGAGGCGGGCAATTATCTGATTCTTTTTTACCTTATCCCCCTCCACAACTCCGAGGTAACCAAGTCTGCCTGTGCCTTTGCTTGCAACAGCTGCTTTACGTTGTGCAACAATATATCCGCTTGCCGTAAGCACACCGTTCGACTGAGAGGAAGACTGTATAAAGGCTGAGGTTGTCTTTACCTCAACCGAAGGTGTCAGCGCACCGGGTAAGAAAATCAGGAAGGCGGCTACTGCCACAATGGCAACAGTTACTGATATATATATAGCTTTTTTTGTTTTGCCGGTACCATTGAAACTCTCTTTTTTTGATTTATCAATTACCAGAGAAGAAAGATCCACGTTGTTATTATTTTCCATCTTATTTCCAAAGAATTCTAAGTTCTGATATATACTTACTGCATGAATAAATTAACTTTTCAAATTACGCATGACATATATTCTATTGCCATGTGTTCAGCCCTGTGCCACCCGCATCAGTTGAAAGGAATACTCTGCTTTTCTTTCATGACTTAACTTCTTCTGAAGTGATATTATGCCCCGGGCAATAATCATTTAAATTGAATAGTGTAATATAAAAATATTTAATGGCAGTTGTCCATAGTACTCGTAATAAAACAGGCTTAAACCCGTCCGGTTTATGATTATTTATCCCTGCGAACGTATGTATGATAATCTGTTCCGGCATAGAAGTATATAAATAAGTCAGAGAATCTGTTCATTTACAGAATTAATCCGTTTTTTATTAGAATTACTTTCTTTATTTTGGTATAGTTAAATTTCAGGGGGCAGGTTTGCAGCGGGACCAGAAGAAGTATTTCGATGCGCTTAAAAGGTATGAGAACAAATTTACATCTAAGGAAGCTCAGGATTACAGAATGCTCTTTAAGCGCCATAAAGACTACGAAGATCTGGATAAACTTTCGATGGAAAGATTAACGAATCTTTACGAAAAGTATTACATCAGCCGCGAACGGAAAAGCTTTGATGATATTTTTAAGAAGCCCGATGAAGAACCGCAGTAATTTTTAGTAATCAACCAATTCACTTTACTTTATTTTGAGGAGTTAATGAAGAATAAACTTGTCTATCGGATAACAGGCGCAATAACATTCTTAATATCGCTATTCCAGTTTGTTAAGACTGCACAGCCATCAGTATCTTTTTGGGATTGTGGCGAGTTTACCGCCTCAGCCGTGTCTCTTCAGGTGCCGCATCCGCCCGGAGCACCTTTCTTTGCTATTTTAGGAAGAGTTTTCTCAATGCTGTCTTTCTTTGGTCAGAATATCGGCTTCCGTGTTAACATGATATCTGTTCTCTCAAGCGCATTTTCCGTGCTGTTATTATATGTCATTGCTGTAAAGCTTATTGAGAACTACAGAGGCAGAGAACCTAAGAACTTTTTAGACGGCACAGGGACGTACATCGCTGCCGCAATCGGTGCATTGTCTTTTTCCTTTAGTGATACCTTTTGGTTCAACGGTGTTGAATCCGAGGTTTATGCCACAAGCACAGTTCTGTTTGCTTTAATTACTTATATGCTTGTAAAGTGGAATGAAAAGGCTGATGAAAATAATAATGAGAAGTATATTCTTATGATTGCTTTCCTCGTTGGACTTTCAATGGGTGTTCATCTTATGAGCGTACTTGCCGTTGTGCCCGTAGTAATGGTTATAGTCTTCCGCAAATATCTTCGTGATGAAGAAGCATGTAAGAAAACCGGCTACATTTTTCTTGTACATTCAGCAATTGTTCTGTTTATTGCTATCGGAATGTGGAGCGCACAGACAAGCCAGACTCCGCCGACTCCTGAAGAATTCAAAGCCTTTGATATGAGATTCATAATGATCATGGCCGGTGTCAGTGCGGTTATTATGGGGATATTCTGGAAGAAAATCTTTACACGTGATTCCTTCTATATCGGACTAATCTTTGGTGGCATTGCATTGATGGCCTGTTATCCTGGCGTTGTCAAAAAACTGCCCGGACTTCTTCTTTCTATTAGTGGCAATGATAACTATATGGCTCTTGTTGTGCTTATGGTTGTACTTGCAATCCTTGCCGCGATTATTTACTGGAGTGTCAAGAACAATAAACCAACGCTGAACCTGATTGTCCTGTCATTCCTTTTTGTAATAATCGGTTTTACTTCATACGCGATGGTTATTATCCGTGCTAATAAACAGACTCCGATGAATGAGAACGAACCGAATGATTTCTCCGAACTTGTCTCTTACCTTAACAGAGAACAGTATGGTGATTTCCCTGAGTTTAAGAGAAGGTTCGCTTCGGAACCTCATCAGACAATCGTTTATACGAACTATACCAGCGATTTGGATTTCTTCCTTAGTTATCAGATGAACCACATGTTCCATCGTTACCTTCTCTGGAACTTTGCCGGAAGAGAAGGATGGGATCAGGATATGGGAGTAAACTGGAAACAACTGTTTGGTATTCCGTTCTTAATCGGTCTTATCGGTATCTTCTTCCATTTTAAGCGGGACTGGAAAATGGCAAGCGCCTTTATGGTGATGTTTATCTTTCAGGGTTATCTGACTGCCTTCTACCAAAACCAACAGGAACCGCAACCGAGGGAAAGGGATTATTTCTATGTTGGAGCTTACTTCGTTTTCTCCGTCTGGATTGCTCTTGGCATCAAAGGTATCGCTGAACAAATCGAAGAAAGCGTTAAGAACAGTTCCTTCTCAAAGGGACTTACCTATGCGCTCCTCGTTCTCGGCATTGTCTTTATACCGTTAAATATGGCTAGAGCTAACTGGTTTACTCATGACAGAAGCAATAACTGGATTCCATGGGATTATTCATATAACATGCTCCAGAGTTGCGCACCAAACTCTATACTCTTTACTAACGGAGATAACGATACTTTCCCGCTCTGGTATCTTCAGGATGTTGAAGGCGTGCGCCGCGATGTCAGAATTGCCAACCTCAGCCTTTTGAATACCAACTGGTATATCAAACAGTTAAAGAATACCGAACCTTATGGGACACCAAAGATTGCAATAAGCTATACCGACCAGATGATAGACAACCTGCAGCCGGTAAAATGGGAAGATCAGAATATCAGCATACCCGTGCCTCCTGAAGCTCTTAAAAACTTCCCTGCAAGTAAGAATGGAACTTCGGGTATTATTTCTTCTTCTCTTAACTATGGACAGGCTGATTCTTCTCTTGTTCGCACAGGCCGGTTAACATTCAGGATGAACCATACATTAACCTATGGCGACATAACCGCAGTAAGGGTTCAGGACCTGATGGTCAGGGATATCGTTGAACAGTCTCAATGGCAGCGCCCGATCTACTTTGCCAGCACTTGTTCCGATGACAGCAAGATAGGACTTCAGGATTATCTCATTCTCGAAGGACTTACGCAGAGATTTGTTCCTTACAAGAGAAAAGCTAATACCGAGTATGTCAACGAAGATATGATGAAGGCGCAACTCTTCAGCCAGGCTACTTCAAATTCAAAGACCTATAAGCCAGGCTTTAATTTCCGCGGTCTGAATAACAAGAATATCTTCTTCGATGATAACCATGAAAGACTAACACAGAACTATAGAAGCTCATACCTGAGACTTGCCGTATATTACTTAAATGGCAGGCAGGATAAGCAAATGTGTATCAAAACGCTTGATGTAATGGAGAAGACAATACCGCAATCAGTAATTAAGATGCCTTACGGTCTGCTCTATGAAATCAGCAATATATATTATACAGCCGGAGCAACTGACCAATACAAAAAAATAGCCGACGAAGTTGAGAGTATTGCTTTAAAACAGCTCGCATCGAATCCGAACGATGTAAACAGTTACTATAATCCTTACAGAGTATTAAGCGATGTTTACAGCAACACGAAGAATTACAATAAGGCAGTCGGCATCTGGTCAAGACTCATAAAAATGTACCCTGACGACCCGGGCGTCAGGAGCGAGTTTGAACGCTACAAAGCTTTAGCCGCCGGTGCTTCCGTTACGAAATAATAAACAACATTGAAAAGAAAAAAGCGACGTCCGGGAAACGCCGCTTTTTTGTAACTACCATATATAATTTACAAGGCATAAATGAGAATTCTAATCTTTGCCCTCTCCGGCATTGGCGATGCCCTGATGTTCACTCCATCTATAAAAGCGCTGAGGCAGACATATCCCGATGCACAGATTGACGCGCTGGTGATGTTCGGCGGTGTCAGGGATATTTATGAAAGGAATCCTCATCTAAGTCAGACTCTTTACTATGACTTCATGAAACAAGGCGCTTTAAATTCTCTCATATACCTGTTAAAGTTAAGAGGGAAATATGACGCATCAATAAACGTCTATCCGGCAAACAGAAAAGAATATAACATCTTCAGTTTCATTGTCGGGGCGAAGAGAAGAGTTGCCATTGATTATCTCAGAATGAATTCCTCAAGCCTTGCCTTCTTAAATAATCTAAGGATAAAAGAGAATGATTCCCTGCATAATGTTGAAGAAAACCTTCTGCTCTGCGAGAAGCTTGCCGGACAGAAATTTAATGCAACTCCCCTACTGGAATTCTATCTATACAAAGAAGACGAACTTGCATCTGCAGAATTTCTAAGCCGGAATAAAATAACGGACGATGAACTTGTAATCGGATTTCATCCCGGATGCGCTACACTTAAGAATCATGTGAGAAGAAGATGGGAACCGGAAAAGTTTTCAGAACTTGGAAGACTTTTAATTAAAGAATTTAATGCCCACATACTTATTTTCGGAGGTCCTGAGGAAGGCGAATTGAAACAGACAGTAGCATGTGGCATTAACTCGGACAGAGTAATAATCACAAAAGGGGAAAACTTAGCTCAAAGCGCCGCGATAATGAAAAGGTGTAGCCTGTTTATAACAAATGATTCCAGCCTGATGCACGCAGCCTCGGCTCTGAAGCTTCGGGTAATAGCCATAATCGGCCCGACAAATACGAACTACATTCGCCCTTGGCAGACAAACCATACGATAGTTTCGTTAAACCTTGAATGCTCCCCATGCTTCTTTTATTCGCCAAAACCGCTTATCTGCCATCGCACAGACGTGCAGTTTAAATGTATAAAAGAACTGAGCGTCCCGATGGTATTGGAAGCCGCCAGAAAGATGATTCTCAGTCCGTCAAATTGAGACAATGAATAATCTATGAATATTGGTTGTCTTTGAAATCAATTCAGAAATTCCCACGAAAACCCAATTCTAAGTCCGCGGGTTTGCTTTATATAATATGGAACGATATAATACTGTTCGTCAAACAGGTTTTCGACAGTTATATAAAGCTCGGCTACCTGCTGTATCTCCGCAACTAGTCTAAAATCAAGCTGAAGAACCGGACTGATAGTTCTTGTGTATGAAAGGTCTGTCGAATTATAATTCCCCAGAGTTCTGATACTTCTTTCGAAATCATAAAAGTAAGAACTCTGAACTCCGGCACAACTGACGAATATTCCAGTTTTAAGATGCAGGTTTGCATTGAACAAAGTATCATGATAATAAACTCCGCCTCTAAAAGTAAATTCAGGCAAAGTATATTTCCCGAAATTCCCGGTTATATTTTTATAATAAGTGCTGACAGCTTCAAGATAAATACGGGAGAAATTATAACTAAGACTGAATCCCGCGCCCTGCACGCCACTTGAAGTGCGGGTATAATTTGAAATACTCTGATTTCTCATCGGCTGAGTTAAATCCATAAAGAACAAGACATCATTCTTAACTTCCCGTCTGAATAGATTAATCCCCGCCGAAATATTCTTATCATTAAATTTCAATCCTGCTTCAAGCACGCCGATATTTTTATAATCATTCAGGGACTCTCCTGATACAGTCGAAACGATCTGAGCTTCAAGCACGCCTGACGGCTGAGTAAACTGAGACGCGCCGGCATAGGCTTTAATCTTATCCGACAAGAAATAATTTACATCCGCGCCAAATCCGGGATATGCCTTGCCGTCATAGTTAAGATACTTTCCAAATACTGCGGGTATGAGTTTATTATCAAGCATACGGACTGAAACAACCGCCGAGACAGACAACAGATTAATTTTCTTGTCATTTAACAGAACATCCGCCTTATAATCATCAGTTTCGTAAGAAGCTGTTAAATTAAACCTGAATGGATTTACGTTAATCGACTCATTAATATTTATTCCGTAAAGACTCGAACGGTTATCGTCAGTTACAGAAGTAACATTCTGTTGTCCGGACTGTTCATTCTGCCGGAATTCATTTAGCATCGACATATAATAAGCTTTAACATCAGTCGTGACAGCTGGATCCTGTTTCCCCAACAGTTGCAGCGTAAAGTTACGCGCCGTATTCTTCTGATAGCGCGTTGTGAAATAAACATCTGCTCCATTTTCAAGCTCAGTTGAAGCATATCCGTTTAATCCAAGTCTGTTGTTAAGCGAATCGATATAACGCTCCGTAAGCCCGCCATATAATCCCGTCTGAGATTTTACATAATTATACGAGCCGATAATATTAAAATCATTTGATAAAAGATAATTCATTTTCAGCGAACCGTTCCAGCAACTAAAATTACTATTTGCAAAGCGCGGCTTGGAAGCATCTCCGAAAGTTTTGTTAGTCATGGAAAATGTGAAGGCAAGTTTTCTAAGTATGTATGAATGATAAATAAAATCAACCATAGCTTCCTCATTCGGTGCCTGGTAATATCTGATTTTCGAATAAGGCACGTGGCTGTTGTTAACGGAGAAGTTTTCCCGCGAGATAAAATTAATAGAAGCCTGATTATTTAGCGGTCCATATAAAAATCCTCTCGGCAACGTAAGCGTTTCAATAGAATCGACCAACTCAGCCTGGAGATTATTCATGTCAAATGAATTTGTAAGCCTGTTATTTACCGTGAGTCCATTTTGCATAAAGCTTATTTGATTAAAACCTGCACCGTAGATAGTTATTTCATTCGGCTGTCCAAGCGAACCTAAATCTCTTAGAAACATTACCGGCACGTTGCCGAGTATCTCTTCATTATATCTGTAATCGAAATGAGAAATTAATGTTCTGGTAATATATCCGATAAAATTTCCGTCAGCCACAAGAGTCCGTTGAGTCAAAGGAGACAGAGCCGCTTCCCTGCTCTTCGAAGAATCAGCGACCGGAAGCGTATCGCGGAATTTGCGCGTTGAATCGCCTGAGAAAAGCGAATCTAACTTCATATCCACACGAAGTAATAATGAATCCCGTCTGCCCGCTGAGATATTATCATTAACGACTGAATCAATGTGTTGACCAAATGACAGGGAAGTAAAGGCCAGAGCCAAAATTATAGCGGGATATTTATACATAAACAGAATGAATTGTTGCCAGTTTGTATTTTATAAAACTAAAAATACTAATAAAACGATAAGCGATGAAATCAATATTCAAAATAAAACCAGTTCATCAATACTTTAAGACTGTGTTAATCGCCTTGTCGGTTAATCTCAGGATTATACACGAAGCATCGTCATGGATTATTATTTGAAAGTTCTTATTAAACAAGAAAGAACTTAAATATATTTCTAAACGGTATGAAAAAGTGGCATTTCCTGCACTCATACCCTTTTATCGGTACAAATAAATATATTCGCGTATATTAAAAAACTTCCTCAAATACCTTAATAAGTTCCTCGATTGGCTCTGTCCCAACGGATATTCTCAGGAGTTCCGGAATCACGCCAATATTTTCAAGGAGCATACGTCCGGCGCGCGTCCGGAGCAGATCATAATGAGCCATATAGATATATGGCATGGCGAGTGTGAATTCAGTACCGAGACTCGGACCTTTTGGCAGGCGTAATTTATCATAATAATGATAAAGTTCTTTTTTGAACACTACCGATATAACACCGGGAACTGCTAACTCATTCTTCCTGATCTTGTTATAATTAACCTCTGAGTTACAGCTCTTTGCCCAATGAATCAGATCAACCTGCTTTTGTGTTTTAAGGTAATTAACAAGTTCAATAGTATTTTCAGATATCATGCGGACTCTTTTTTCATAGTTCACAATTTCGTAAGCCAGCCTGCTGATATCTTTAATATATGGTTTCTCAGCCACGTCTGCTATGACATCGCGAAGTGAAAGAGCATACTGGCTATGAGCGTTAAGTATTACGGCTCCCATAAGAATATCACCGTTGCCCGAGGCAAACTTGGTCAGGCTTTCAACGGCAATATCAACATACTCCATTACCTCAACATTGAATGGAGTGCCAATCGAGGTATCCGCAATTATCGCGAAGTCATACTGTATAGAGAGTTTCCTTAATCGCTGAAGATCTACCGACTGAATAAGCGGATTGTTGGGGACTTCGGTAAATACTCCGGCAACATCTCCGTTTTTTTCTTTAATATAGTTTTCGAGAGAGTCGAGATCATTCAGATTTAAGTGATGATAATAATTGTGGCTATACTTTTTTATTATTTCCATTGTATCAAGATACAGCCAGCCCAACTGGATGAATGTCTTTTTATTTTTCTTCTCCTGACCGGCTTTAAGAGCATAGTAGATGGAATATACCGCGTTCATACCCGAAGAGCAGAGAAAAATATGATCGGGAAAAGTATTGCCATAGGCTTCTGAAAGAATCCGCTTAATTGTTTGTTCAGCAGAATCAGGATTTGCTTTTACCTCAGGAAATTCATTCCGGAGAAGCTGATTGCGAAGCAGATAATCCTCAGCTCTGCGCGAAGACGGAATAAGTCCGCTATGCTGAATAAAGTATTTTATATCCTGAAACTTCGGGTCCGATGTATCAAGCACCAACAAAACAATATCGCCGGAAGAAATTATTTCCATTTTCTTCTTAAAAGTCTGCTCCAGCAACCTCACCGCTTTAACGGATGAAAGAGGAAGCAATATCTTATTTTCGGGCAGTTCTTCCAATAATCTGACATTCCTGCAAACCAGTTCAAGTAAATTATTCATACGGAAGCGCGGATAGCCGGAACGCATAAGACTTCTGGTCTCGATGTCGCCTTCTTCGTATTTAATTACCTGTGAAATCAGCGGAAGACTTACTGATACTGCATGTGGGTTATTAAACGGTATTGAATGACCAAATGGTATATGTGTTAAGTAATTCATCTTTATTTATTTTTAATCCGGTTAGTTAAGTGCTGATTCAATATCATTTAGAATATCGTCAGTATTTTCAAGTCCGATAGACAGGCGGATAGTGGATTTACTAATACCGATGGCTTTGAGATCCTCTTCGGAAAAAGACTGATGGCTGATCTTCGCGGGTTGCTCAATTCTTGAATCTGCCGTACCAAAAGAAGCTTTCTCGCCAAAGAGTTTAGTTTTACTTACAAAACGATCCGCCTTTTCGAGGCTTATCATATTTACAGTTAAAAGACCGGGGCAGACGGACATCTGAGTTTTTGCAAGCTCGTACTGTTTGTGGTTTTGCAGAAGCGGGAATGAAACAGTTATTACGTCTTTATGATCAGAAAGATACAGAGCAATCTTAAGCGCACTTTGTTCCTGAGCTTTCATACGATAAGTAAGCGTAGGAAGACCAAGCGATATCAGGAAAGCATCGAAAGGACTCTGAGTTCTGCCTTCGGCGTTAGCATAGTAGCGCATTTTATCTCTCCACTGAATATCCTTGGCAACAAGCGCACCCGAGACTACACTCCCATGACCAGAAATATATTTTGTAGCGGAGAAAACGGAGAAATCTGCACCAAGTTCAAGTGGCTTTTGTGATGCAAAAGTTGCCAGGCTGTTATCAACGGCAAAGAGCACATTATACTTTTTACAAAGCCGGGCGCACGCAGCAATATCGATTATTTTAAGCCCGGGGTTAGTGGGTGACTCACAGATTACAAGCTTGATATCATGTCCGTTTAAAATATTCTCTGTTTCTGACAAATCAGTCATATCAGTATAAATAGTTTTTATAGCGAATTTCTCACTAAGAATTTTAAGAAGTCTGTAAGTTCCGCCGTAGCAGTCGCGCTCAACGAGTATTGAATCGCCTGATGAGAGAACAGTTTCAAATAACAGGGCTACGGCAGAAAGCCCGGTATTTGTACATACCGCGCCTGAGCCATTTTCCGCCAGAGTAAAGATATCCTCAAGAGCGTTTCTTGTCGGGTTATCAGTCCGGGTATAGTCATATATTTTGTCGCCGGACTGTTTTTTCAAGTCAAAAGTAGCAGTCTGATAAACAGGTATATGGGAAGCAGCATAGGGGTCAATGTTATTGTTGTTATCGGTAATCCTTGCCAGTAGTGTTTCAAGTTTCATATTATTCCAAAGATTTTGTGAATATTTCCACGAAGCAGATAATAAAGCCTATAAATTAAAGGTTAAAGATAGCAAATTTTAGGGAAATTACAGACTATATACTGCCGGTTCCATTTTAAAGGCTGATTTATTCATTACAGGTTCCGGTTCTGTTTTAAAAATCATTTTTAAAGTGTATCCACTTCCGGTCTTGCTTCAAAAATGATTTTTGAGGTGAACTTCCTTCCGATTTTGCCTTAAAAATGGTTCTTGAACATAGTTTTTTTTGCATACAGGCGGACTGAGCTGTATTTTCAGTAGCCAATGGGAAGATTTTGGGGAAAATGAGTATGATTAAGAGTACAATTTGTCGTACACCCCCCATTTTTGCTTTATTGGTTTTTGTTTCTATTCTTATTTTGACAGGCACTTCCCATTACCGACATATTCCCGCCCTGATTCGTTATCAGAGCTAATAACTCTAAAAGAAAAATTTGTCGTACACGTAACAAATACCTGTCTGTCTTTAGTAAAATTTTTATTACTTTGGGAGAAAATATGCGTTATATTTGAACTTTAGATTTAATAACTTAGTTTTGCATTCTGTAATTCTAAAAATATTTTATAATATTCAAAAACAAAAAATAGAGGTAGTTATGCGTTACACATTAATCGGGTTACTTTTATTACTGACAGCTATGACTGCAAATGCGCAGTTCAAGAACTATCCGTTAAAAGCGGGCTTACAATACAGCATTGTTGTTCCTTACACGGAATTTTATGAAAATGACGGATTGAAGTTCGATTCATACAGCAGAGGTTTCATCAGATTCGAACTTGGCGGGAAGACAGAAGCTGAAATCGGCGGAGGCTATGTTAAGTTTTCAGGGCTTGATCGTCTGCGTTCATATTACTGCACCAATATTTATCCTCTTGACTTCAGAATCAATTATAGTCCGTTTGAATCTGAAGACTTCAATCCATACGGCTATATCGGGCTTGGGGTAATCTACTCCCACAATGTATATGAGCCTTTGGAATCATCTTCTCCAAGCAATATACAATCTAAAGCGAAAAAGAATCTTACAACCGGGATTATTCCTGTGGGTGTAGGCTTTGAGTATATGTTTTCAGATGATATTTTTGGCAATATGTCTGCAGGATATACCCCTTCATTTTCAAGCCAGCTTAACTATTATCAGGATAAGACAAGTGGCTTTTTTAATAACGATGGATTCTTTAATGTCGGTGCGGGCGTAACTTTTGTTGTTAATCTGGCAAACAAAGACAAAGACAAAGATGGTCTTACAAATAAAGAAGAAGAAAAGCTTGGTACCAATCCGAAAAATCCGGATACAGATAACGATGGTCTGACTGATGGTGATGAAGTACTTAAATATAAAACCAATCCGCTTAGGATTGATACCGATGGTGATGGTCTGAGTGACTATGATGAAGTCTTTAAATACAAAACTGACCCAAATATAGCAGATACAGACGGAGATGGATTAAACGATGGCGATGAAGTGCTTAGGTATAGAACTAATCCGATAATAATAGATACAGATGATGATGGCTTAAGTGATGGCGATGAAGTACTTAAATATAAAACTGACCCATTAAATACTGATACTGATAGCGATGGTCTGAGCGATGGCTATGAAGTCTTAAATTATAAGACAAACCCACGAATAGCCGATACAGATGGTGGTTCAGTTAATGACGGTGTTGAGGTTCAGAGAGGAACTAATCCACTTGACGCAGATGATGACGTTCCAAAAGTTGAAGCTCAGGTAAAACTCGAAGAACCAAAAGCAGAAGTTCCGCTACAACTCGATGAAATTTTATTCAAGTCTGGTAGCGCTAAGATAACTCCTGAATCGGAAAAGAAACTTGAAAAGGTGGTCTCTGTTCTGAATGTCAATAGGGAAATATTGATTGAAATACAGGGTTATACTGATTCGAAGGGAAGCCTGAAAATGAATCAGGATATTTCAGACAGAAGAGCTGAAGCAGTTAAAAACTGGCTGAAGTCCCATGGTATTGATGGACAACGACTCAGAACTAAGGGATTTGCCGATAAAAATCCGGTTGCTCCAAATGATAGCGAAAAAGGAAGACAGAAAAATAGAAGGGTTATATTTATAAAAGGTTAATTACCTGACTATGTAGAAGTTATTTCTTTAGAAATAGAAAGGCGCGGGAATGTCCCGCGCCTTTTTTTTTGCCCAAAACGATCAGACTACAATTAAATGCAACAGACTTACTTGATGAGTTCTCAGCATCTCCCTAAAAAAAAGCGCATCGCATATCAGCTTAAAGATATTTGGATAAAGAGCAGATTTTCTTAAGAAAAAAATCATCTTTGTATTTGTAATTATTGCGCAGAGGGCGTATATTTACCTTAATTTACAGATTTATTTGTATTCGGATTTTCTAAAATATTTTATAAACAGTCAGAAGGAGATGATATAAGAAATGGAATCAAACAGAATTAACCTTGAAGTAAATGAAATGCCAACCGCATGGTACAATATACTCCCGGACCTGCCTGAGCCAATGGTAGCGCCGTTGCATCCTCAAACGAAACAGCCTGCGGGTCCGGATGATTTGTCCGCTATATTCCCGATGGAGTTGATTAAGCAGGAAATGTCGCAGGAACAGTATATAGAGATTCCTGATGAAGTTCTGGATGTTTATTCAATAAGCCGCCCGACTCCATTGATACGGGCAACCAGATTAGAAAAATATCTTGATACGCCGGCAAAAATCTATTTCAAATATGAAGGCTCTAATCCTTCAGGCAGTCATAAGATTAATACGGCTATTGCACAGGCTTATTACAATAAGAAAGCGGGCATTAAGAGACTCGTAACGGAAACAGGCGCAGGACAGTGGGGAAGTGCTCTTTCACTCGCATGTAATCATTTCAAGATGGACTGCCAGATATTTATGGTAAAAGTCAGTTTCCAGCAGAAGCCTTACAGGAAATCGCTCATGCAGTTATTCGATGCCGAAGTAATCGCCAGCCCGTCTGTACTTACTCAGGCAGGGCGGGCTGTTCTCGCGGAGCATCCTGATTCACCAGGTTCGCTCGGCATCGCAATAAGCGAGGCTGTTGAAATAGCCGCGCAGAGAGAGGATACTAATTATACGCTTGGCAGCGTGCTTAATCATGTATTGCTGCATCAGACAATTATCGGCGAAGAAGCAAAGATTCAGTTCGAGAAAGCGGGCGATTATCCCGATGTCATTATTGCATGTGTTGGAGGCGGAAGCAATTTCGGCGGTATAAGCTTTAGTTTCCTCAAAGATAAATTAAGCGGAGCAAAAAAAGATTTAGAAGTAATCGCAGTAGAACCGACTTCCTGTCCAACGCTTACCAAAGGAAAGTTTGCGTATGATTTTGGCGATGAAGCCGGTTACACTCCGTTGATGAAGATGTACACACTCGGGCACAAATATATTCCGCCAAACATACATGCCGGAGGCTTAAGGTACCATGGGATGTCCCCAATCGTATCGCATCTTTTCAATAAGGGAATAATAGATGCCGAGGCTTATGCTCAGAATGAAGTCTTTGACGCGGCGCGTCTATTCGCACAAACGGAAGGTATCATTCCAGCTCCTGAAAGCTCACATGCGATCAAAGCAACCATAGAGTATGCTAAAAGGTGCAAAGAGTCGGGTGAAAAGAAAACCATACTTTTTAATCTTTCAGGGCACGGCTTACTTGACCTCGGTGCTTATGACGCTTATCTGCGCAATGATCTTGAAGACTACGCTCTGCCGGAAGAACATATTAATGGTTATCTGGAGTATCTGCCAGAAGTAAATTTATAAAGGGATTTACTTTGTATCCGCTCGAAAACTTCGGGAACGGACAAAAATCTTTGTGGGACAAGACTCGATTTTTAGCGTCCGAAAGGACGCTTGAATCGCACAAAAGCGGTTTCAGGATTGTTTTCCGGAGACTCCGGATAGTCATCAGCAACTCGGGTGGAGGAAGAATCCCTCAAAAACAGTAGAATCCCGCTATTTTTAAAAGGGAGATTTGTAACGGGTCAGTAGCATCTCTCTATCAATCTAAGGAAAAAAGTCAATGGATTCACGCAAGGAAATCATAAAGAAATATAAACAGACAGTAACCCCGATGGGAGTATATCAGGTAAAAAATCTTATAGACGGGACAATTTATCTTGGCAGTTCGCTTAATCTTGACGCCATAAAGAACAGACATTTTATGGAGTTCAGGCTTTTTGGTCATTCGGTAAAGGAACTTCAGAAGGCTTACAGCGAATTTGGCGAAAAGTGCATCAGCTTTGAAATACTTGACAGGCTTGAGCCAAAAGAAGATCCAGCTTATGATTACAAAGCAGATATTTCCACACTTGAGGATCTCTGGTTCGAAAAGCTTAGTGACCAGAAAGATATAAAACTCTGCCGACTGAGAGGAACCATGCTTATTAAGCCCAAAAAGGCATAAACTCCCCGCTAAATCTTCTTCCGCTAAGTTTTTCCCAGTATTCGGAAATAACTGTAACTCCACTCCTGACTGGTGTATGGTAAATTTCCCTCTTAATCATTCATAGTGCACGAAAATGTCATCACTATGCTTCTTATGATTAAATGATTCATTTCATGCTGACTGCGCAGGCATAAGACGGACTTTTCCATTCTCACGGTATATTTATGGTTTTATCAAATAATCGTTTGTACTTACAGTAAATGACTTCTTCGATAGTCAGCATGATTTTCATTAGAATGCAAACCTGACTCATCGACTATGAATTGAGAAACAAGATACTGCAAATTGATAGTAAGAATATTTAGATTTTCGGCAGCTCTGGCAATCTGCTGAATGCCAGAAGCAGTTTGCTGTGTTACGCTGTTAATTCCTTCAATAGACTTACTTATTTGTTCTGAAGCGTAAGACTGCTCTTCGCTGGCAATTGCGGCCTGATTAATAATATCAACCGTTACTAAAGCTCCTTTTATAATACCGTTTAGTGACTCTCCCGCCTTTTCAGCTAATTCTCTGCCTTTTTCTACTTCTATGGTACCTGATTTCATTGAATTAACCGCGCCGGCTGTTTCAGTTTGTATTTTTTTTACCATCAGGGCTATCTCTTTCGTTGCAGTAGTTGTCCGCTCCGCAAGTTTTCTGACCTCATCGGCTACAACCGCAAAACCGCGTCCCTGCTCACCCGCACGAGCAGCTTCAATAGCCGCATTAAGGGCAAGCAGGTTTGTCTGGTCTGCTATGTCATCGATAACCTGTATTATTGTTCCTATCTGTCCGCTGTTTACACCAAGTTCCTGTATTGTAACCGCGGCTTTTTTTACCGCTTCTGTTATTCGGGTCATTCCATTGATAGTATCCTTAATTACGTTGCCACCTTCCTTAGCCGCCTCGCTTGCATTCTTTGCATTTTGTGAGGCAATAGAAGCATTCCTTGTCGTTCCTATTATTGTTTTTGACATCTGCTCAATTGCACCTGCTATTTCCATTGTTTGAGAACTTTGTTCCTGCGCTCCAGCTGCCATTTCTGCAGAACTGGATGATATTTGACTGGAAGCACTTGCCGTAGCCTGAACAGCCTCAGCAACATTGATGATAATTCTTCTTAAATTAGCAACTACTTTATTGAAGCCATTAAATAGTTTTTCAACTATATCATTATCATTCAGACCTTCGGTTTTAAGTTCTACAGTTAAATCGCCCTGAGCAAATTTATCCATTTGGATCAAAAGTTTTTTAGCATTTTCATCAAGATATTTTTCTTGTTCCTTCACTCTCGTTATATCTATAACTACCGCCATAGCTCCGCTTATATTTCCCTGCTTATCATAAGTTGGTCTGTTAGTATATTGTATTGGAACTACTTTACCTGCCGGTCTTGCAATAGTTTCTGTAGTAACAACTGAATTGGTTTTCATGGTTCTGAAGCATCCGCATTCTTCCGTTTTACACTGGTCGGTATTAAACTGGTCATAACATTTCCGGCCAATTAACTGGTTCGGATCTTTACCGAGCATTTTGGCGGCCATTTTATTTATATAGGTTATATTAAATTCTTTATCAATCCCCATGGCCATGACAGGAAGCGCATCAACATCTTCATGCTGAGTGAGTTTTTTCGACATTACATTAAACGATTCACATAATTTCCCAATTTCATCCTGCGATTCTATTTCGACTGAGACATTCAACGCGCCGCCCGCCATTTTTTCCACCCCTTTTTTTAACAATTGTAAAGGTTTCGATATTTTTGTCGCTATGTAGTAACTGACCCCGACTGCTCCTAAAATAATCAGAAAGAGAAGGCTTAACATTTTCTGTTTCAATGCTGAAACTTCGGAATCTACAACATCCATGTAAACTCCCGTTCCAATTACCCAGCCCCAAGGTTCAAATAATTTTACATAGGAAACTTTGTTAACCGGATCTGTTGAACCTGCTTTAGGCCACTTATATATTACTGCCCCCTCACCTGACTGCTTACAAATATTTACAAAATCTACAAATATTTGTTTTCCATCAGGATCTCTAAAATCGGTCAGGTCTTTTCCTGCCAGGTCCTTTCTGACCGGATGCATAATCATCCTGCAGTCGATATCATTGATCCAGCAATAATCATCCGTATTATATCTCATTGTTCCTATCCTCAGGGCAGCGCGCCGCTTCGCTTCAGCCAAATCAAATTCTCCTTTTTCAAAACGGCTTTGATATTCTTTCATTAAGGAATACATCAGCTGGACAACATATTTCGACTGGGTCTTTTTTTCATTGTATATTTGATCTTTAAACAAAGGCAACAGAAATATTACCGTTGTAAGTACTATTGGAATTATTATAATAATCGACAGGCTGATAATTTTGTAGAATAAACTATAGTCACTAAACTTTTTAATCTGCATTTTTGTCTCTATTTATTTTTAGTAATTATTTAGATGTTATTTCTGGAAGCAACGTATATGTCTGTTCCCGGATATACAGCATGAAATAGCGTAAGCCCCGAAAAACTAACAAGTAAATATATGCAGTATTTTTTTAAAAAACATCAGTACATGAGTATTTCCCTCTTCGTTGTTAACCCCTGACAACAAGTCGGGGTATAGTCCTGTGATTTTCTTACTCATACTCTTAATCGTAATCATACTCGCCTCAGGGGAAAATTTCGTTTATACCCACAAAAAGTCTGCAATTTTCTTAACCCATACCGACTAAATAATTTCTTGAAATCTCTGATATTTTAGCTTATATTCGTTTTAGAATTATGAAATATTTTATTGACAGATTGTATAAAAGCCATCCGGATATAAACATAGTGGCTTTTTTGTTCCATAACCCAGGAATTTATAACTAAATTGTAAAATTAAAGTTGCTATATTCTTATCCCCCAACAAAGAGCTTTGTATGTCAACCGATAATTATGACCATTCACAATCACACTCCATCTCTGATTTAATGCGGACATTTCTTAAAAATAAAACTACCCTGCAACCGGAAAGGAAGCGAATATGGCTGGCTTTATTTTTATTGACAGGCGGGTTGCTTCTGACGCTTACAGCCTGTCTCTTATTAAAAACAGATGTTGAACAGAATGCAAAAAATGAGTTTGATTTTGCCTGCACCGGATTTAATGATAAAATAATGGCAAGACTATATACGCACGTCCAACTGGTACGCAGCGGTGCCGCTTTCTTTGAAAATTCTGAAACAGTTACGCATATCGGATGGCAGAATTTCGCTGCCTCACAGAAAATGCAGATGAATTCAGCCGGAATTTATGGAACAGGATATGCAGAAATAATCCCGCAGGATCAGTCAGCCCTGCATGAAGAGAAAACCCAGGGAAAAGGACTTCCGCAATACTCTGTTAAACCGGACGGGAAAAGGGAAATACATACACGGGTCACATATATAGAGCCATTCTCAGGCGAAAACCTACATGTTTTTGGTTATGATGTCTTTTCCAATCCGGTCTGTCGGAAAGCTTTGGAAAAATCAGGAGATTATAATATCGTTGCTCTTTCCGGAAGAATTCCCCCTGTACGGGGGAATAATAAGCATATTCAGGCGGACGCGTTTATGTGTGCGCCTGTTTACAGGAGAGGAATGCCAACTGGAAATTTCAAAGAATGCCGGCGTGCTATACGGGGATGGGTTTTTATTACATACCGGATAAATGATCTGATAAACGAAATTTTTGAAGGTTCTAAGGAAAAAGATATTTTGAGTCCCAGTACTTTTGCATCCCGGCCAAGCCTGATAAAAAGAAATCTCCTTCTGGAAATATCTGATAATTTTGTATTTGACCGGAAAGCTCTGCTTTTTGACGGCAGGGAAGCAATTAAAAATAAAGAAAAATCATCTCCTTTATTTTCTCTTAAATATTCTATTCTGGTCAACAATGCCCAGTGGTATTCGCAGTTTACGCAGTATGATTCCGAAGAATCCAGTCCGGATTACAGCAAAGTATGGTACGCCGCGACAGGCGGAACAGGCATCAGCATCTTATTATTTGTCGTTTATCTGCTACTCATTAATACGAATATCCGTGCTTATAAACTTGCAGAGGAATTAACCCGGGATTTAAGCGAGAGCGAAGCCAAGTACAGAACAATATTTAATAATGAAATTTATGCTGTCTGTGTTTTCGACTCAGAGACATTTAAATTCCTTGATGTAAATCAGGCGCACTGTTCAATGTACGGCTACAGTAAAGATGAATTCCTCTCCGGAATGACTATCCATAACGTTACTGATGAACCCCGGTTAAGCGTTTCTTATATCAGCCGGGCAGTTAATCAGGAAACTGTATTTATTCCTCTCAGGTATCATAAGAAAAAAGACGGAACGGTATTCCCCTGTGAAATCGTTGCCGGTTCGTATATGCGGAAAGGAAGAAGTGTGATGTTTGCTTTAGTGCATGATATCACCGAACGCAGACGGGCTGAAGAAGCTCTGCGCGAAAGTGAAGCCAGACACAGTTCGATGATTGCCAATATTTCAGACGTACTCTGCATAACCGGCGCGGACGGCATGCTGAAATATAACAGTCCCAATGTTGAAAAATGGTTCGGATGGCAACCACAGGAGCTTTTAGGCATGGACGGCCGGTTGAATATTCATCCGGACGATTTTGAGTATGTTCAGAAAGAATTCTTTTCTCTCCTTGAAAAAGATAACTCGGTAAGAACCGTGGAGTATAGAGTAAGGTGCAAAGACGGGAGTTACAAGCAGGTACATCTTACAGCTGTCAACCTTATAAACGATCCGGTAATTAATGGCGTGTTGACAAATTATCATGATATCAGCAAACGCAAAAAGTCCGAGGCAGCTTTATGTTTACGTGAGTCTTATCTGTCAGCTATTATCGAAAATCTGCCCGGCTTATTATGGCTGAAAGATTTGGAAAGCAAAATTCTTTTTGCAAATAGTAAATTGTTAAATGCAACAGGACTGGATAAACAGGAATCACTTACCGGTACAACTGATTTTGACTTAGTTCCCAAGGAACTGGCAGACAAATATGTAGCGGAGGACCTCATAGTGATTGAAACCCAAAAAACAATCATAGTTGAAGAACAAATTTCAGATAAAGGCAATATCAAATGGTTTGAAACTTATAAAGCGCCTGTTATTGATATCCAGGGAAGAGTGATTGGCACAACGGGATATGCCATTGACATCACCGAACGAAAATTTGCTGAACTTGAACTTCTGAGACTCAATGAAAATTTACAAATATCGAAAATACATGCCGAAGAAAATCTGATTCAGGAACATTCGCTCGTGAAAGAACTTACAATGACTAAGGAAAAATTGGAGGTACTCAATTCAGAGAAAAACAAACTTCTCTCTATTATCGCAAATGATTTGAAAGGGGTGGACACCAAACTTCCATCTTAATTGTTAACCCCGACAACGAACCGGAGATGTCCTGTAATTTTCTTACTCATACTCTTAATCGTAATCATACCCGCTTCAGGGGAAAATTTCGCTTATACCCACAAAAAGTCTGCAATTGTCTTAACCCGGACCGAATAAATAATTTCTTGAAATCTCTGATATTTTAGCTTATATTCGCTTCAGAGTTATTGAATATTTTATTTATCGATTGTATAAAAGCCATTCAGATATAAACGTAATGGCTTTTTTTTGTTCCATAACCCAGATATTTGTGATTAAATCATAAAATTAAAGTTGTTATTTTTTATTCCCCAATAAAGGGCTTTGTATGTCAGCCGGTAACTCTAACCAATCACACTCTGTCTCTGATTTAATACGGACATTTCTTAAGAATAAAACTATCCGGCAACCAGGAAGGAAGCAAATATGGACGGCTTTATTTTTATTGACAGGCGGACTGCTTCTGACTCTTACAGCCTGTCTCTTATTAAAAACCGATATTGAAAAAGATGCGAAAACTGAATTTGGTTTAACATGTATTGAACTTAATAACAGAATATCGGCAAGACTTCATACACATGCCCAACTGGTCCGAAGTGAAGCCGCCTTCTTTGAAAATTCCGAAACAGTTACACAAAGCGAATGGCAGAATTTTTCTGCAATCCAGATGATTGAAAAAAATTCAAAGGGAATACAGGGAGCCGGGTACGCAGCTATAATTCCGCAATATTCTGTTAAACCGGCAGGTAAAAAAGAAATCTATACACCAGTTACATACATAACACCATCCTCCGATGGAAATTTACAATCTTTTGGTTATGATATGTTCTCTGATCCAGTCTGCAGACAAGCTATGGAAAGATCCATGGACCTTAATTCTGCATATCTTTCAAAAAAAATTATTTCAAGGAAAAGCACAACTGACAGGGGAACAAATAAAGGCATACAGGCTGACATTTTTATGTGCGCACCTGTTTATAAAAGAGGAATGTTAAAGAATGCCGCAACGCTATACAGGGATGGGTTTTTATTACATACCGGATAGATGATCTGATAACCGGAATTTTTGAGGATTATAAGCGGAATGGTGTTTTGGGCGCCGGAATTATTGAAGACCAGCAAAGCCTGATTAAAAGGAATATCCGCCTGGAAATATTTGATGATTTTTCATTTAACAAAAATAAGCTGCTTTATGATAACCTGAACTATATCGATAAAAAAGTAATATCCTCCCCTTTATTCTCTCTTAAATATTCCGCCAGTCTTAACGGCAATCTGTGGTATTTGCGGTTTACACAGTATGATTTCATCGAAGCAGGTTTGGATTACAGTAAAATATGGTACATCGCAACAGGCGGAACAGGCATCAGCATTTTATTTTTCCTCCTCTATCTGCTACTCATCAATACGAATATCCGCGCTCATAAACTCGCAGAGGAACTAACCCGTGACTTAAGTGAAAGCGAAACTAAGTACAAAACAATATTTAATAATGGGATTTATGCTGTCTGTATTTTCGATTTCGGAACATTGAAATTTCTGGATGTCAATGAAGCCCATTGCTTAATGTACGGCTTCAGTAAAGAAGAATTTCTTTCCGGAATGACTGTCAGTAATATTCTTACTGAACATCAGACAGACAGTTCTTATATCATCGAACGCACAATAAAGCATGGCAGTTTATTTACTCCTCTCCGGTATCATAAGAAAAAAGACGGAATAGTATTCCCTGTCGAAATTGTTAACGGCATATATATGTGGCAAGGCAAAAAAGTAATGTTTTCGCTGACTCATGATATTACTGAACGCATCTTTGCTGAAGGACAACTTAAAAAATGGGCACATATTTTTGATAATATAAAACTGGGTATTGCTGTAGGGAATTCAGATATGGGGAGGCTCGATCTTATTAACCCCGCTTTTGCGGAAATGCATGGTTTTACTCTCAAGGAATTAACCGGCAAGCCTGTTGCTGATGTTTTTGCCCCTGAAAGCCGAAATGAGGTTATACATAACATAGAGAAAGTACATCAGCTCGGTCATTATGCCTGGGAAGCTATGCATATTCGTAAGGATGGAACTATTTTCCCTGTACTAATTGATGTTGCTGCAGTAAAGGATGACAATGGCACTGCTCTATACAGAGTAGCAAATGTACAGGACATAACGGAGCGGAAACTTGCAGATGATATATTGCGAAAGAGTATTTCAAGATTTGAGCTTGCTATGTATGCGGCTAATATGGCATGGTGGGAAATGGAACTGCCTTCCGGTACTGTTACTTTCGGAAAACGTAAAGCCGAAATGCTCGGCTTCCCTCCTGAAAAGTTTAAACATTATAAGGATTTTACTGATCTGGTTCATCCTGATGATTATGAACAGATAATGCACGCTATGCGGGAACACCTTAATGGAAAATCAGATAAATATGAAACTGAATACCGGATTCTAACTAAAGATAATGGATACAGATGGTTTTATGATACCGGCTCTGTTGTAGAGGGTGATCCAGATAGAAAGCAGATAAAACTCACCGGACTTGTTCTTGATATTACAGAACGAAAAACAGCACAGCTTGAGCTTTGGAAACTCTATGATGATTTACATACATCTAAAGCTTTGATTGAAGAAGCTCTCTCCCAGGAGCACTTGCTCATGAAGGAGGTTACACAAACTAAAGAAAAACTTGAGAAAATAAATGCAGAGAAGGATAAACTTTTTTCTATTATTGCACATGATTTGAAAAGCCCGTTCCAGGGTTTCATTGGATTAACAGGAGTAATGGCCGGGGACATTAGTGCTTTTGCTAAGGATGAATTATCCCAAATAGGCCGCGAAATGCACATTACTTCGAAAAATCTCTTTACACTGTTAAATAATTTACTGGAATGGGCGCGTATGCAACAGGGCGCGATTAGTTTTGAACCGGTGGAAATAGTTTTATCTGACATTGTTTCGCAGAATATTGATTTAATAATTAAACGCGGGGAGCAGAAAGGAATTGAGATAATTAATGAAATTAACCCGGTACAGATTGTTTTTGCAGATGAACCTATGCTTAATTCTATATTGCGTAATCTTTTAACAAATGCGGTAAAGTTTACTATGCAGGGGGGTAAAGTAAATGTAAGTTCTAAAGAAATAGGACATGAACTAGTGGAAATATCCGTAACAGACAGCGGTATCGGGATGTCAGAGGATTTGTCTGAGAAATTATTTAAGCCAGATGAAAAAGTCGGGCGTAAAGGTACGGATGGAGAACCAAGTACCGGATTAGGTTTATTGCTCTGCAAAGAATTTGTAGAAAAACATGGCGGCAAAATTTGGGTAACAAGCGAAAAGGGAAAGGAAACTATTTTTTCTTTTACGATTCCTGCAACAAATAGAAATCTTCCGCCCCCCATGTAATGATAAATCTTTTCTTAATCACTTCAGCGGGAAAATAAGCATGATTAGCTCTCCTTATGTAAAATGCAACGAACATCATAATTTTGTCTGGTGTCTGGTTTCTATACAGAGATTTATTCTGAATTTTTCATAACTGACGCATTTCGGCAGAAACAGTAACATTTATTATCTCTTCTTCAAAATAGAAGTCCCATAAAAATAAATAAAAGCCACGTAACTTATTGCCAGAACCATCTTCGTCCCAATTAAAGGAATATTCATTCTGTCTGAAGGTTCATTCATCTTGATAGAAGCTTCGTTCAACTTAAATAATGGTTCGTTCATCTCGATAGAAGCTTCGTTCAACTTAAATAATGGTTCGTTCATCTTGATAGAAGCTTCGCTCAACTCAAATAATAGTTCGCTCGTTTTGATAGAAGCTTCGTTCACTTCAAATAATGGTTCGCTTAACTCGATAGAAGCTTCGTTCAACTTGATTAATGGTTCGTTCATCTTGATAGAAGCTTCGCTCACTTCAAATAATGGTTCGCTTAACTCGATAGGAGCTTCGTTCAACTCGATTAATGGTTCGTTCATCTTGATAGAAGCTTCGCTCGTCCTGCCTGGAGGCTCATTTTTGTCGTTATTAAATAGAGAATGAATCATAATTCTGGTATTTTTGTATAACATTAGTAATCATGGGTAATGGGAAAATTTGTCGTACATCAAATATCTGACATTATATACATAATAATATAAGTCATTATTGGGGTTTTACTTTACCTAAAACTCAAATATTTTACTTTTGGACAGTCTCAAAAGGAATTTTTATAAATGATAATACCGGAACATAAAGTTGAAGAAGTCCGCTCCTCGGTTGATATTGTCGATATAATATCGGAAACAGTACAACTTAGAAAGAGAGGAAGAAACTACATTGGTTTATGCCCTTTCCACAATGAAAAAACTCCGTCTTTTACTGTAAGTGGCGAAAAACAGATATACCATTGCTTCGGCTGTCATGCCGGAGGCAATATATTTAAGTTCTTAATGGATTATAAGAATATCTCATTTGTCGAATCCGTACAGGAAATCGCAAAGCGTGCAGGCATAACTCTCGAAACAGAAGAAACTGCCCAGCCTGAAAAGCAAAGCGAAATGGAAGTTCTTTATGATATAAATACCTTTGCGGCTAAGTTTTTCATGAATAATCTCCTGCAAAACCCCGAAGGTGAAACAGGAAGAAATTATTTTCATAAGCGGGGTATTAAGCTTCAGACACAGAGGATATTCGGACTTGGCTACGCGCTACCATCATGGGACAGCTTTCTTAATCAGGCAAAACAAAATAAGCTTGATCTTGATAAAACGCTTCTCTTAGGTCTGATAGATAAGAAAGACAGCGGTGGCTATTATGACAAACAGCGCGACCGCATTATTTTTCCGATATTTTCGCCTAATGGGCGCGTCATCGCCTTTGGCGGAAGGGTACTTGTTAATTCTCAGAATACAGCAAAGTATCTTAACTCACCTGAAAACCCGATTTATCTGAAACGTAAAACTCTCTATGGATTATTTCAGTCAAAAGATGACATCCGAAGGCTTGATAAGGTGATACTTGTCGAAGGCTATCTTGACCTGATATCGCTTTATCAGGCAGGGATTAAGAATGTTGTGGCTTCATGCGGCACAGCACTTACGGACGAACAGGCACAGATGCTCGCGCGATATACAAAAAATATCGTAGTCTTCTATGACGCTGATCCCGCAGGCGTTAAAGCTTCGCTAAGAAGTATAGAAATTTTACTAAAGTCGGATTTTGATGTAAAGATAGCTGAACTTCCCGATGGCGAAGACCCTGATTCATACGTGCAAAAAGCAGGACGCCAGGAATTTGAGGAAGTAACCAGACATGCACAAAATTTTCTTGAGTATCAGACTCTGCAGTTTGAAAAACAGGGATTGTTTAATGACCCAACGCTTCAGACTCAGGCATTGAGGAATCTGGTCCATTCGGCTGCAATGGTAAGCGATGAGCTTAAACGAAATCTGTTGCTTAAATCAATAGCAAAGAAATTTAATATCAGGGAAAATCTCCTGGAAAATGAGCTTGAAGATGCTCTGAATACTCTTACCCCGGATAAAAGAGCAGAAAGGAGAACTCATATCCAAAACGCCACAGACGAACAGACACAGACGGAGAGTATAATTCAGGAAAATGAACAGGAAATATCTCCGGCAGAGAGCGAACTGGTTAAGTTATTATTTGAAGGCGAACCAAGAATAATTAAATATATTTTCAGTACTGTAACTCCGGAGGATTTTTCAGGATATATTAATCATTTACTTGCTGAGTCTGTTTATGAAGTATATATGAACGAAGGTGATTTGCTGCCCGGAGCGCTGATTGATAAGATAGAGAATGAAGATGCCAGAAAATTTGTGCTGACCATTTCTATTGAGAAACATTCAATAAGCAAAACATGGGAGGAGATTAATCCAGGACTGCCGCGTTTTGTCAGCATGATGAAGTATGCAAAAGATATCATCAGGAAACTGAGGCTTTTCAGGATTGATAAAGAAATTGAGACTAAACACAGGCTTATCGAGAATTCCAAAGATGAAATAGAGATATTAAAATTACTCAGGGATAAACAACATCTTCAGTCCGAGCGCAGACAGATTGAAACAGAGTCAGGAAGTTGAATTTATAACAGTCATCAGATAATTAATGCAATACAATAAAAAAATAATCGAAGAACTGATAATATCCTTTCCTATTACAATCAAAATTACTATTTTTAATCAAAATCATTTCATAATAATTTACAATCATGCAATCAGACAATTTATTAAATATAAATAATGTACTTGTCAACAAAGAAATTAAGGACGTTAAGTTTGCCTGTGATTTAAGCCGGTGCAAAGGTGCCTGCTGTACAATGGAAAGTCCATACGGCGCACCACTTCTTATAAAAGAAGTGGAAACAATCGGGAACCTTATGCCGATTATAACAGATTATCTGCCCAAAGAACATATTGAAGAAATTGGAAGAGACGGTTTCTTTGAAGAAATAAACGGCATACTGATGACAAGAAGCCTTAATGACCGCGCCTGTGTCTTTGTTTATTATGAAACCGGAGGCATTGCAAAATGCGCTATTGAAAAGGCATGCAAGGATGGAAAGATTAACTTCCTGAAGCCTGTCTCCTGCCATTTATTTCCAATACGTATCTCTAAATTTGGCGGAGATGTTTTAATATATGAAGAAATTAATGAGTGCCAGTCTGCAATACTAAATGGATTCGAGCAAAATGTTACCATTGCTCAGTTTTGCATGAATTCTTTGGTCAGACAATATGGCGATCAGTGGTATAACAAATTAATTGAGGACACGAAATAAGAATGCTGTCGCTAAATCAAAGACTTTCACAATTACAGAAACTTTCACCCCAGCAGATTCAGTATCAGAAATTGCTTCAGCTAAATACTATGTCGCTCGAACAGAGAATTAAGACTGAACTGGAACTTAATCCGGTACTTGAGGAAACTTTGCTTGACGATTATGACCTTGAGCAGGTTCAGGATGACAATAAACCGGAAGAACTGAAAACTGAATCTTCCGCAGATGATGAAATCGAAGACAGTTTTGACTCAAATGATGATGAGTTTAGCATGGAAGATTTCATGAATGACTCCGATACAGATGATTATGACTATCAGAATAAAGACTATGATGAAGATAAAACCCAGCCGATTGCTCCGATAAGGGAAACACTAACTGAACGCCTGCTCAATCAGCTCTACATGCTTGACCTGAATGATAATATCATTACTCTCGGCGAAGAAATAATCGGCAATCTTGATGAAGACGGCTACTTAAAACGTGATATTAAAAGTCTTGTCGATGAACTGATCATGTTCCGGCATATCGAAATACCTGAAGCCGAAGCAATTGCCCTGCTTAAAAAAATCCAGAACTTTGAACCTGTCGGCATTGCGTCAAGAAACCTGCGGGAATGCCTGCTGATTCAAATCAGGAACTCCAGCTTTGATGCTTACTACTCTTATCTTGCCGAAAAATTATTAACCGATTATTATAACGACTTTGTTAACAAACGGTTTGACGCGATTCAGAAGAACATGAACCTCACACACGAAACTCTTAAGTCAATTATTAATCTTATTCATAAGCTGAACCCCAAACCTGGCGAAGGCAACATCGAATCTGATCAGGCTAATCAGATAACACCTGACTTTGTTATTGAGAAAGTCGAAGATAACTTTATTATTTCACTTAACGATAAACATGTCCCATCTGTTACCATAAGCTCTACCTATCTCGAACTGCTTAACTCAAATAAGAGAAAACGCAACATCTCACGCCGCGATAAGGATACTCATAAGTTTTTAAGAGAGAAATTTGAATCAGCTAAATGGTTTATCGCTTCAATTCAACAGAGACGCGAGACTTTAATGAAAATTATGCGTGCTATTCTTGAGAGACAGTACAAGTTTTTTGAGTTTGGGCCCAAATCGCTGAAGCCAATGATTTATAAGGATATCGCTGAAGAGATTCAGATGGATATCTCTACTATCAGCCGCGTTGTTAACGGCAAGTATGTTCAAAGCCCTGTCGGTATTCATGAACTTAAATATTTCTTCAGCGAGGGACTTGCTACAGATGACGGCGAAGAAATTTCAAATAAGCATATCAAAGAACTTATCAAAGATATCTGTGAATCAGAGTCGAAGAATAATCCATTCAGCGATGACAGGATAGCCGAAATGCTTAATGAGAAAGGTATTCACATCGCACGTCGCACCATTGCCAAATACAGAGAACAACTTAGAATACCCGTAGCAAGACTAAGAAAAGAATTATGACAGTACGGAATATATCAGACTCAAATGAGTAAATCCTGTACAATATATATTCTGACAGTTTCTCTGCTGGCTTTTTCATTAAGTCCGCTGCTTTCCTGCAATAGAAACCATAAGATACCCACAGCCAGTACCATATCAGTAACCGATGATTTGAACGAAAAGATAAGTTTCAGCAAGACTCCTCAAAGGGTAATAAGTCTGGCTCCTAATCTGACAGAAATGATATATGCGCTCGCGGCGGGCAATAAACTGGTCGGGAATACCCTTTACTGCAACTATCCATCGGAAGCAAAGTCCGTTACTAAGACAGGAGATATGATAACGCTTGACTACGAACGGATTCTTGCGCTTAAACCGGACCTGATTCTTATTACCGTTGAGGGAAATGCAAAGGATAGTTATAAAAGGCTGCGCGATTTAGATTTAAAGGTATTCGTTTCCAATCCCAGAGATTTTTCCGGCATCAAAAAAACTTTCTCTGACCTTGGCAGTATATTCAGAATGAAAACAGTTTCAGACAGCATCATTAAAGGATGGGATGACCGCTACAATAAAATAATAACTGAAATACATGGTTATAAAAAAGGAAAGGGAATGTTCCTTGTAGCTTTAAGTCCGGTTATGATTGCAGGGAAAAATACGTTTATTAATGAATTGATTACTTCAGCCGGTATAGAAAATATCGCTTCGGATTCAAAGCTCAACTACCCGATATTTAACCGGGAAGAAATACTGAAAAGAAATCCGGACTATATTATTACAACCGATGAATCAAAAGATATCAAAGACAAACTGCTGAAAAACTATCCTGAATGGAGAACTCTTAACGCGGTAAGAAATGATAAGATAATTACAGGAGACCCTGATTTATTTTTAAGACCGGGTCCGAGATTTATTAGTGCGGTTGAATATCTGTTTAATAAGCTGAATCATCAGAATTAAACTCAATATCATCGCGTAACTCATCATTCGGAATCTGATATTCCGTAAAATCAGAGATAAATACCCTTGAACATAAGTCCCCTTTGAACTTCCCTGTCTTTTTACAGTTCTCATGTCGCAATTTGGCCAACTTACTATCGACAGATTTGTTATCAAGAGAGTATTCATCAAGTTCTTCTCCGCACTCGGTGCAGAATCTGCTGGATGAAATTAATTCATCTCTCATTATCATTTTCTTTTTCTTCATACTGTTCACTAATTGTTGGCGTCCAGTCAGCCCCATCACACGGTAAAACCTCAAGCGTAGGATGCTGGTCATATTTAATACACAGAACTGCCGTTTTATCGAAATTCTCACATGATGAACAGAGCGTTGATTCAACTATCTCTTTATTGTTTAGCTCAAATAAATTTAACTGTTTTATTGCCGGATGAATCACTATACCATAGATTGAACCGAAACCAAGTATCCACCAGTACCGAAAACCAATAATACCCTGCAAATACCAGACAATTGGAATGGTAAAGAACATACGAACTATCGCCCAGAATATTATCCCGCCCATAGCTTTCTTCTGTATCAATGCCCTTACTACTATCAACTCAATGGAAAAAGAGAAGCTCAGGGCTGTTAATTAATCATGGGCGCAATGCCTGTTCCCAATCGGGAGGAAAACCGGCGGCATCCAATGGTGCAATGTTTATCATAACACAAGGATATTTTCTAAAGTTGCAAAGCCGCCGGAAGTTTATACTGCTTTACCATAATATTTATTGTAATGAACAAAAATCAATGTGTTATCCGCCTCCTAAGAAACCCTGCGATAACATCATTAACAAAACCCGGATTTTCAAGCGGAGCAAGGTGCCCCGCGTTTGGTGCAACGGCAAACTCTGACAATCGTAATTTCTCAGTTATTGTCCGCATGTAAAGCGGCGAAGCTATTTTATCGAGTAATCCTGCAATAACAAGTACTGGGATTGTTATCTTTTCTAAAAAAGACGTTGTATCTGTCCGCCCCGCCATTGCAATAAGACAGCCTTTTACTCCAAGAGAATCAAACTTAATCGAGTTTGAAATTACTTTATCAAATATTCCCTTCTTTTCTTTAAGAGAAATATCCGACAGGCAGTTGGAGATGAAATCAGTTACATAAGTTTCCAGACCTTCCATATTTATAAGCTTCACCGAGGCGGCACGCTTTATCTTACCTTCATTGTTATCGGACTCAGACCTTGTATTGCAGAGAATAAGCCCGCCAAAGGCATCCGGCTCCCTCTGTACAGCCCGTTGAGCTATATAACCGCCCATCGAAAAGCCGCACAAAACCGGCTTTTCAATTGTATATTCAGCCATAATCTCCAAAAGGTCGTCAACGAAAAGCTCAATTGTATATTGTCCGTCTCCTGCCGGACTTTCACCTAACCCGCGTATATCATAAGTGATGCAACGGTATTCTTCTTTCAGAAATTCAACCTGATTATCCCACATCTTATGATCCAACGGAAAGCCATGAATAAAAATTACAGGTATCCCCTGCCCGTTTCCTGAAATATGCACTACAAGATTATTTCCCGATTTCATTTTAACTCCGGTCATGAAAAACATTTTTGTTATATTGATACCAAGATATAAAAAATATATACAAAACACCCGCATGGACAGATATTTGGAACAATTTAAAATTGCAATAATCGGTGGCGGAGCCGCAGGACTTATCTCAGCAATATCCGCACTTCAGTCCGGATGCCAAAGCGTTGCCATATTTGAAAGCAACCCGCGTTGTGGCACCAAGATACTAATGTCCGGAGGTTCAAGGTGCAATATTACAAATGAATCGGTAAGCCCCGCAGATTTCTACGGAGGCAACAGGAATTTTATTAAGAATGTTCTTAATGCCTTCAGCAATAAATCTGCGTTGCAGTTGTTTGATTCTCTTGGACTTATACTTAAACGTGAGTCATCAGGCAAATATTTCCCTGCCAATGATTCCGCATCAGGCGTACTCGATGCAATGCTAAGGGAGATAAGAAAGCATAGCGGAACCATTCACCTTTCCGCTAAAGTTGAAGATATAAAACCATGCAACAATGGATTTCTTATATCGGCAAGGAACAATGAATTTATGGCAGATAAGGTTATCCTTACCACAGGTGGCATGTCTTATCCCTCAACCGGCAGTGATGGCAATGGTTACCAGCTTGCACGCAGGCTTGGTCATTCAATAATTACACCTTTCCCGTCTCTTAGTCCCCTGTTACTGAATGAACCAGAGCTAACTGCTCTTTCAGGCATTACAATCCATGCAAAACTCACTCTCTTTCTGGATAATAAAAAACTCATGGACTCGGAACAATCCTTATTATTTACACATTTTGGATTAAGTGGCCCTGCTCCGCTAAATATCAGCCGTGAAATTGAACGTCTTAAAGGTGCGGATATAAAACTATACCTTAATACACTCCCTGATTTCTCTTATGAAAGTATGAAAATGTTCCTAAAAGAAAAAACCGGTACTCACCCGGATAAACAGGTATTCAGCATTTTCCGCGAGATGCTTCCGCAAAGCTTATGCTCCGCTTTATTTGAAGTATCTGGAGTTCCGCCTGACAGAAGATTCTGCAATTTATCAAAAGCGGAAGCAAAACAACTGACAACTGCCTTTATATCTTATGAATTAAGATTTACCGGAATAAAAGGATTTAAACAGGCAGAAGTAACCGCAGGTGGCGTTCCCCTCACAGAAGTAAAATATCAGACAATGGAGTCAAAGCTTCAGAACAACTTATTTCTATCGGGCGAAATCCTTGATGTTGATGGTAAGATTGGCGGTTATAACTTCCAATGGGCATGGAGCACAGGATACATCGCGGGAAAATCTGTGGCATTATGTCCCTAAAATGTAACGAAGATAATTGTCGCTGATAAAAACTGCCTTTAGAATTGCCGTCATTATCAAATCCGGGCACCCTGTACCTGAGCTACTCACTCATTAAACTGCTTTTCAAGTTCTTCAAGCTTCTCCGTCAGCTCTGTCCACTTAAAATACATTTCTTCAAGCGATTCCTTAAGCGCAGCATATTCAGTATGCTTATCTCTTGCCAACACCGGACTGGAGTAAACCTCAGGAGTGGCAAGTTCATCTTCAATCTTCTTCTTCTTTGACTCAAGCAACTCAATCTGCTCCTCCAGCTTCTGAACATCTTTTACAATATCCCTGGTAACGGCATAACGCTTTTGTCTTAACTCAGCTTCTAATCTTTTTTGATCCTTGCGCGTGGCAGTCTGAGCCTGATTACTCTTCTCCTGCATCATCTCCTTCACACCGGCTACAAGCTCTTTACGTTTTTCCAGATAATATTCGATGCCGCCCGAATAAAGTCTGATAGTTTTATTGGGTCTATGTTGTTTATAGTGGGTAAAAAGAGAAAAGCAGAGTAAATTTGGAT
>JBAXDX010000020.1:0-37955 GCA_037140715.1 Ignavibacteria bacterium | reverse complement strand
TAATATATTTAACTGCTATATTTTATCCTCTGCCCTAACTTATTGAGATGTTACCCGGAAGTCCGTTAAAAACAGGTAAAAGTGGTTTCAGGATTGTTTTCCGGAGACTTCGTACAGTCATCCGGAGACCCAGGATGGCCGTCCGGAGACTTCGGATGGTCATCCAAGTACCTCAACAGACAAAAGTGAGTTAATTTTTTCCTTCCGGAGACTTAGGATAACCATCCAGGTGCCTCAGATGGACATCCTGAGACTTCGGATAGCGTGGAGATACCTCAAATAGAGCATAATTTCGCAATATAATGTATGCTGACCCGAATTTCCCAAATTTTTCAGTTTTTAAGACTAAAGCACCATGAACATATCAAAAATATTTTGACGGAATTAGTTATAATTTTACTGTTAACTGATTAATAGTTACACTAATGTTGAAATTATTAACCAATTATACAAAATATTTTAGGGAAAACTTCATGAAAATGCAAAACGATACCGCAAAGCTAAAAATTATGAAATCCACGTTAACAAGTGTGATGTTTCTGATAATATTCAGAACCGGATGGACAATATTCAATCCGGTTTTGGATTCCGGCATAAGATATTTTCATTCAATCAAATTTTTCTGCCGGAAGTAAAATGGTAAAAGTAGTGCCTGTGCCAACTTTGCTACTTACATTTATTTTACCATTCATAAGAGCTATCATTTTTTTTGCAAGAGTAAGTCCGAGTCCTGTCCCTTCAAACTTTCTGGTTGTTCCCTCGCTTGCCTGGCGGAATTCCTCAAATATTCTATCCTGATTATCCAGGTCAATGCCTATTCCGGTATCAATGACAGAAACCTTTCCCCAGTATCTGTTCTCCTCATCAACAAATTTACCAGTCTCAATGCTGACACTCCCTTCATTGGTAAACTTAATGGCGTTATCTATTATGTATATGAGCGCCTGGTCAAACAAAGTACTATCGAGAAGGCAATGGAGAACAGGCTCTCCGACCATGAATCTAAGAGAAATATTTTTCTCGTGAGCTTCGGTTGCAAAGTAGCCAAGTATATTTTCAGTAACCTTATTAAGATCTTTTTCAATTAATGTAGCCTGAAGTTTTCCGGCTTCAAGTTCTGAAAATCTTAGAAGTGAGTTAAGCGTAGTAAGAAGCCTTATGCCTGACTGATTGATTGCTTCAACAAGATGGAAGTGTTCCTCATTTTGAAGTTCTTCACTTAAAAACTGGGAGTAGCCGATTATACCAATGAGCGGTGTACGAAATTCATGGCTCATATTTCCAAGCAATGAGCTTTTGAACTGATTAAGTTCTTCGGCTTTAGCCTTTGCCTCTCTAAGTTCAGCCTCTATTGCTTTTCTCAGGATAATATCTTCCTTTGTCTTTTTCAGTTCGAGATGAGTAAAGACTCGGGCAAGCAACTCTTCGTGGTTAAACGGCTTCGTGATATAATCCACGCATCCAACTTCAAAGCCTTTAATAATATCAGCAGAATCAACCTTTGAAGTCAGGAATATAATCGGGATATGCCTGGTTTCAGGCAGTCCTTTAAGGATTTTACAAACCTGATAGCCATCGATGTCAGGCATAGCAATATCAAGTAAAATCAGATCGGGTAGTTTTGTCGTTGCTACTTTAATTGTCTGATTTCCGTTCACGGCAATGGCAACCTGGAACTCATTTTTCTTGAGAATATTACCCAATACCTCAAGATTTTCAGGAATATCATCAGCTATAAGAATAACTGAGTCTTTAATTAAATCCCATCGTTCGGCTGAATGTATCATAAAAATTTTATTGAAGGGAGATTATTTTCTGCACCATCCCAGGGTACTGATCAAGCACCTGTGTCATCTTATCAATTCTGAGCTGGCTTGCATGCTGGTAAAGATTATCCCCATATTCGATAAGTATCTTATTCTCATTTCCCTCTCCAAGCTTTTTTATTTGTAAAGCAAAATCCGTAATATCGTCAATGAACATCCCTGACTGAGCATTTTTCCATTTACGAATAAACTCACCTTCAAGCAGGGACTTCAGCTCAGAGAATTTAAGATTTCTAATGACATGTGAACTATTTTCATCCAGCTGGTCAAGTCCCAGATGAGTAACGATACGGGTTAACAGTTCAGAAGGAATAAAAGGCTTAACGACATAATCAACCGCACCAGCTTTAAGAGCTTTCATAATGCTGTCGGTTTCAATTCTCGCCGTAAGAAAAATAACCGGGATATTTTTAGTCTGTGGATTTTCCTTCAGTTTTTTACATACTGTAAAACCATCCATCTCAGGCATAGAGACATCAAGAAGAATCATATGCGGTATTTTAACCTGAGCTATAGAAATAGCCTGTTTGCCATTAATCGCAAAAGCGATATGAAAACCTTTCTCACGCAAAGTACTACCAAGAACCTGAAGATTTTCCGGCATATCATCAACAATTAATATTTTTGTCTTCTTAAATATTTCAGTCTGCTCTGTTGACATTTCTCTTTTGCCTCACAATGAGAGTATCTTATAAATAAATTTTATTCTGACTTGGTATCAACTGCCAGTAAGCTTAGCAATAAGCAACGGAAAGTTTGCAAGCATACTGGTAATTTTCGTAACCTTAAAACTATCGGCAGCCTGATGCAGATTTTCACCAAAATCCTTCAGCAATTCAATCTTATTAGTTTCGGCAAAGGCAGTCATTTTTTTTGCAAATTCCATTATCTCGTCGATCATCATCCCTTCGTTAACCTTTGTGTATTCCTGCATCAGTTCAGAGTTGAGATAAGTAGCATTCTCATCCTTAATCTGATAAATTATTTCATTAATGGAATTTACAGATTGCTCTGCCACGCTCGTTTTCGGCGGTATGTTATTCTTTATTTTTCGCTTTAGATAATAAGATAAATACTTTACCAAATCCAGTTTATCTATTGGTTTTTGGATATATCCATCAAAAAGATTAGTAAGCTGAAGATTCTCATTATTATAAGAATGAGCAATCAAAGCGATAACCGGAAGGTCATGAAACTCCTTTTCCTTTTTTAGTTGCTGAACAGACTGGAACCATTCAGCAAGCGGCACCTGAATATCCATAAGAATAAGATGCGGCTTAAATAATTTTGACAGTTCAATTATCTGCTGGCCGGTAACTGCCTCTATAATCACAAAGTTTTTCGACTCAAGATATTCCTTAATAATTTTTCCATTTGAGATAACCTCTTCAACGAGGATAATCCTGCTACCGTCAAAAATAAAATCTGTAAGATCTTCTGTTTCCGCTTTATCTATATCATCAGAATCATCATTAGTAATAACGATATCAGGAATAAAGAAAGAGAAGGCTGACCCCTTGCCAACTTCACTATGGACAGTAATGGAGCCATTCATCATTTCAACAAGGCGCTTCGTAATTGTAAGACCAAGTCCGGTACCGCCATATTTCCTTGTACTTTGCCCTTCCTGCTGAGTAAAAGCCTCAAAAATCCTGGTATGTTGTTCTTCCGGAATTCCAATACCCGAATCATGAACAGACACAGACAAGTCGCATAAGGTCTGGTTCTCTTTTATATTTACTTTTAGCGTCAGTCCAATGGTACCGGAGTCAGTAAACTTAACTGCATTGCCAATCAGGTTAAGTAGTATCTGTCTTAGCCGGACTTCATCAAGGATCAATCTTTTAGGGAGAGCCGGATCAATATCCGTTACAAATTCGACACCTTTCTTATCTCTAAGCATAACACAATAAATCTGCTCAAGCTCTCCGACAAGCGTATGCAGACTCATTGGCTCCGGACTTATATCTATTCTGCCAGCTTCTATTTTTGATAAGTCGAGTATATCATTAATAAGTGTAAGAAGATTGCGTCCGCTTGTAACAATGCCTGACAGATACTCATTCGATTTTAAATCGTTTGTTCTATCCTTCAACAATTCAGAAAATCCAAGGATCGCATTTATAGGAGTTCGGATCTCGTGGCTCATATTAGCAAGGAAAACACTCTTTGCCTTATCAGCGTTTTCGGCTGCCTCCTTTGCGCTTTTAATTTCCTCTTCCGCCTTCCGTCTTTCAGTTATATCGTTAAGAGTACCGGATGTACCAATATTATTATTATCCTTATCGAGAGTAAGTCTCGCGAAAACTTCAATCCATTTGAATCCGCCATCTTTGGTATTATAGCGGATTTCATGCCGGCAATATTCCTTTTTTCTCTCAATAAGGGGAATGAACCGTTCATAATTTAACTGCCTGTCATCAGGATAAACATAATTCAGAAAGTTATCGCCTATGCTCTCTTTAAGAGAAAAGCCGGTAACTTCTTCCCACGCGGGATTAAGAAATAACCATTTACCCTCGACATTCGTCTGAAAAATTACTTCTTTCAGATTATCAACTACAGACTGATATTTCTCCTCACTTTCGCACAGTTTATTTTCTGATTCCTTTCTCTGTGTTATATCGCGAAGTGACCCTTCAAATCCTTTGGGCATATCGGGGGAGTATTCGAACTGATGGACATTAATTGACGTAACAACGACCCTGTCATTAAAATCCTTCAGCCTTATCTCAAAATCCGAAACTTCAGATTCAATCTGAATCGCATCTATAAGCTTCTGCAGGGTGCTGCTTTCAAAGAATATCTCACTAATATTAGACCCGATTAAGTCCCCGCGTGAAAAAGTAGTATAGCGCTCTATGGACGGACTTATCTCAAGAATTTTCCCATACTGGTCCATCTGAAAAAAGACATCCTGCACATTCTCAAAAATTTTCCTAAACTTTAACTCACTTAAAGCAAGCGCATCCTCGAAATTCTTCCGCTCAGTTATATCTTCTTTTACCGCAATAAAATTTGTAATCTGCCCGTTAAAACTTCTAATAGGAGAAATCGATACAACTTCCCAAAAGAACTCACCATTTTTCTTCTTGTTACAAAATTCTCCTTTCCAGTCGTTCCCTGTAAGAAGAGTTTTCCATAAATTTTTATATTCCGCTGCTAATGTTAGTCCGGATTTAAATATTCGTGGATTTTTTCCCAATACTTCATCATATGAATAACCGGTAGTTTCGATAAATTTTGGGTTTACATATTCAATATTACCCATAGTATCAGTAATAATAACAGATACCGGACTTTGTATGACAGCCCTTGAAAGCTTTCTCAATTCCTGTTCGGTAAAAGCATGCGCTTTGATTTCCTCTACCAGCTCAGTTTTTTGCCCAAAAAATTTCACTATAAGCGAAGCAAGTATGCCAAATTCATCCTTCTGAGATTCCAGCTTTTCTATCAGCTCAGGTTTTTCTTCCCGCAGGCTTTTTGAAATAAGAGCCAGCGGACGGCCAATGACGCTGACAAGGAAATAAAAAATAGCGGCAATAATCAGAATACCATAAAAAACAGACATGGCTAATAAGATATTCGAATTATTATTCATATTTCGCAATATCTCTGAATCGGTTTTACATATAATCCTTACAAGTGCTTTGCCGTTATAATCATTGATTGTCTTAATGTTAACGATGAAAGAGTTATCATCATTTACTATAGTGGTTATCTTATCCTTTAGTTCCCAGTCAAGGTTAACCTTTCCTGACATAAGTTGTGAAAGCTCGCTTATCAGGTCCTTATTCCAAAGTCGTCCTGCGATCAGATATCCGCCAGGCTGGCTTTCACGTTTAAAATCAGAGCCTGGCTGTACCGGAGCTACCCTTATCTCCAGCAATCCGAGTTCTGTTTTCACAAAAATGTGATGAAACCAGTCCTGCCCTATAAGAAGCTTTTTAAAAACAGACATTTCTAAAGGGAAGGTAAATTTCCTGCGAGGCTCAATTGAATTTACCCGATAGACCAGATTGAAATTCTTGTCATAAAGCCAAAAAAACTGACAATTATAAGTTGGCAAAGCACTATCAATATTTATTGCCGGCCAAACCTTATCCCTGGTTTTTATAAACTTAAGCATTTCATCCCAAAAGCTGTAATCATATACAAGGCTTTCAAGACCTTTTGACTGAAGTTTTATCATTTTATCGAGTAAACGAGACCTCTCCTTCTCCGTTTCCCGGGTGGAAGAATTTAGTTTTGAGAGTTCATAGCTTCTGAGTAAAAATAAACCCAGAGTAAACATCGCAAAAATCGCAAAAATGAAAATAAAAATCCGTATTTGAATCTTTTTCAAAAGATGGATCCTGTTTGGTAAAGTATTTAGGTTTATAACACGTTATGACCGCCTGATAATAATCGGCTCAAAAATCAGTATCTCTTACACTTAATAAGCCGCCTGTTTCAATTATACTTAGCTATGAACCGGGATCTGATATTTTTCAGTTTCGAGCTCATAATTATCGGCTCTGAGCTGATATTTTTTAGTTCAAAGCTTACATTTATCAGTTCCGGACTGATAAATATGAGTTTGGAGATGATAATTATCAGTTATAGACTAGTATCATACATTCATACATAATTTGAAAAGGTTAATTTGTAAATTCCTGCGTCAGGTCCTTTCCCGTTTTGGCTGAAATAAACTGAAACGATGCAGGACTATATGTTTCCTTTTCATCCATTCTGATTCTGATAAAATATTTGAATTGTAGTTTCATGATTTTATTTATGTTGCCTTCCTTTAGTTTATCACCAAGCGATGGATGAACATTTAATATCAGGAATCGTTCAGATGACTTGCGTCTGAAGTTTTTCAGCCAGACTTCCATTTCATGCAACAAATTTGAACGCTTTGTAAGCAGTCCCGTACCCAGACAGAATGTACATACTTCATTCATTGTGTGAAGGATATTCTCCCTGATACGCTGTCTGGTAATCTGAACAAGACCGAAATCAGTCATCGGCAGTACAGATACCTTTGCCCTGTCCCTGCGGAATTCTTTTTTTAATTCATCATAGACTTTTTTTCTATTCTTTTCGTCATCGAGGTCAATAAAGTCGCAGACAATCAGTCCGCCAATATCCCTAAGCCTGAGCTGACGGGCAATTTCGCGGGATGCTTCAAGATCTGTCTTGAGCGAGTTAAGTTCCTGCTCTTTTTTAGCAGCATAGCGCCCGCTGTTTACATCTACAACAACCATAGCTTCAGTATGTTCAATAATCAGATAACCCCCGCTTGGGAGCTGGACTTTCCTGCCCATAAGCGTCTTGATCTGCTCATCAATCTTAAAAGCTTCAAATATAGACTGCTGACCACGGAAAAGTTCAATCTTATCCGCAAGTGCCGGCTGCATAAGATGAATGTAAGTCTTAATCTGCTTATGAAGCTTTTTGGAATCTATAATTACTTTTGATATATCCGGAGTAAACAAGTCGCGGATTACGCTGTCTGTGGTATTAAGATCCTGATAAAGCAACGCTGGCGGTTTTTCGTTTTTCACCTGCGCCTGCATATCTTCCCATGTCTTAACCAGATATCTGAGATCATCGGAAAGCGATTCTTCGCTCTGATCCTTTGCTGCTGTTCTAATAATGAGACCGCAGTTATCGGGCAGAATACTTTTAGCCATGCTTTTCAAACGTTTGCGTTCACGAAAATCGGGTATCTTTTTTGAAATGCCAATCTTATTATCGAAAGGCAGGAGAACACAAAATCTGCCCGGGAGAGAAATAGCTGAGGTAACGCGGACACCCTTATTGCCAACAGGTTCCTTTGTAACCTGAATGATAATATCCTGCCCCTTATGAAGCTTAGGAATTGTATATTCTTTTTTTTGATCATCTTCAGGCTTAGCCTGATTTTTTTTACCCGGAGCAGATTCTGTACCGGACAGATCCTCATCTGAGTCATCGATATCATCATCTTCGAGGATACTTGATAGTTCGCTTAATCTGTCGCCAATATCTGAAAAATGCAGAAAAGCATCGTGCTGCATACCAATATCGATGAAAGCTGCTTTAATCCCTGGCAATATTCTTGCAACCCTGCCAAGATATATATCTCCGACCATCCTTCTTTTTTCAGGATGTTCAACAAAAAAATCAACAAGATAATTATCTTCTATTATTGCAACGCGATTTTGCGAAGAGGTTGAATTTATTATAATTTCTTTAATCATGCGCGCATCATTTCTTAAAATGAACCATTATTTTAATACTTATGATTTTGTCTCCTTAGCCCAGAAAAGAACACGGTTATTAAAATCCTGTGTTATCTTTCCCAAGTCTTCTTCAGAGTACAAGTTATTTTTAATTCTTTCACAATGCGCTTCGATAAACTCTTCGAGCGCTTTAAGGTCATTGAAAGAGAAAATATCTTCAATGAACTGAGAGATCCCATTATAGAATCTGAAATACCAGATAAGATTTTTATATGCTTTTCTGACACCCATCTCTTCACCTGAATCCAGCTTAAGCAAATGAAGGTGTTTTAATGCAACTTTTTTTACTTCATCAATATGAGGCAGACCAGGATCAATGCCGGTTTCCATTAATAAATTGAGTCTCTTAAAGATAAACGGATTGCCAATAGCTCCGCGGGCAATAAAGACCGAATCGCAACCGGTTTCATCTATCATTCGAATACACTCATCAGCACTAAAAAGGGAACCATTGCCGATAACCGGAATAGATACAGCCTGTTTGACTTTGCCAATCCAATGCCAGAGCGGCTCATCTATATACTTGTCATTTCTTACACGGGCATGAACAGTAATAAATGAAGCTCCGTTTCCCTCAATGATTTTGGCATTTTCAATCACATTGATTTTTTGGCGCGTGCGTCCAAGCCTGATCTTAACAGACACCGGTATATTACCCGCGGCTCTGACCATTGTTTTAACCAGCCTTCCAAGAAGTTCGGGTTCATCAAGTATAGCGGCACCGAGTCCATACTTACAGACATCTTGTACAGAACATCCGCAATTGAGGTCTATTACATCAGGATTTAATGATTTAAGGTCCTGAATAGCATTATAGATATAACTTTCATCTCTTCCAAGAAGCTGAATACCAATAGGTTTCTCGCTTCTGTTAAAGGCAAGAGCTTTGAGCGACCGAAAAACATTATCAATAATACCTTTCGCACTAATCATCTGAGTAAACGTCAGCCCTGCACCCTGTTCTCTTGCAATCTTTCTAAAAGGAGCATCGGTTACATCCGCCATCGGAGCAAGTATAGCCCGCCGCCCTAAATCTAATTCACCTATTTTCATTAAATCTTTTTTCTGTCGTTAAAGTCCCCTGATTAATTGGGATGCTATAAAATAAAGACGCCACCGGTTCAGGCAGCGTCTCTTACAAAATGATTACTAATTTTCTATTGGCGCACCATCAGCTGTCAGTAATGCCTTACGGCTGAGGCTCATCTTTCCATTCTCAACCTTAATGAGTTTTACTTTTACAGTATCACCTTCCTTTAAGACATCGGTTACCTTGTTAATTTTTTTATGGTCAATCTGTGAAATATGCAATAAGCCTTCCTTACCAGGGAGAATTTCAACAAAGGCTCCGAATTCCATAATCTTAATTACCTTGCCTTCATATATTTCGCCTGCTTCCGGTGTAGCGGTAAGACACTTGATATAGTCTTTACATTTTCTCGCGCTTTCCTTGTTGGCCGAGGCAATACTAACCGTTCCGTCTTCTTCGATATTAATATCTACACCGTATGTCTTCTGCAAGCCCTGTACTGTCTTTCCTCCGGGTCCAATGAGAAGCCCGATCTGATCAGTCTGAATCTTCATTGTGATAAGGCTTGGGGCATACTGCGAAACCTGGGCTTTAGGCTCGGCAATCGCTTCCTGCATAATTGAAAGTATGTGAAATCTTCCTTCTTTTGCCTGTTTGAGAGCTGTTTCCATAATCTCAAATGAAATACCCTGAATCTTGATATCCATCTGAATAGCGGTAATACCTTCAGTTGTTCCGGCTACCTTGAAGTCCATATCACCTAAGTGATCTTCGTTTCCAAGAATATCAGAAAGGACTTTGAATTCAGAAGCTTCCTTAATAAGTCCCATAGCAATCCCTGCAACAGGTTTCTTAATTGGCACACCGCCTTCCATAAGCGCTAAAGTACCCGCGCAAACAGTAGCCATCGATGAGGATCCGTTTGACTCAAGTATGTCTGAGTTAAGACGGATTGTGTATGGGAATACCTCTTCGGATGGAACAATTTTCCTGATAGCTCTTTCCGCCAGATTGCCATGTCCAATTTCTCTTCTTCCAACACCTGACATCCTGCCGACTTCCCCAACTGAGAAAGGAGGAAAGTTATAGTGAAGAATAAATTTCTTCCTGTATTCTTCCTGAAGTCCGTCTATAATCTGTTCATCGCTCTTAGTACCAAGTGTCATTGAAGTAAGACTCTGTGTTTCGCCTCTTGTAAAAAGAGCAGAACCATGCGTGCGTGGCAGTACGCCAAGCTCAATCGTGATTGGTCTTATCTGTGTAAGATTCCTGCCATCAAGTCTTAAACCTTTTTCAAGTATCCGCCTGCGCATAAGATTTTTTTCAAGATCATGGAGTATATTCTTTATATCAGCTGTATTCTCCGGGTATTTCTCTTTTAGTGCTTCAAGAACTGAACTGTTAAGTTCCTTATTCTGAGCTGAACGTTCTTCCTTTGCAAGAACTGAAGAAACAATTTCAGCATACTTATCATGAGCAAGAGCATAAACGTCCTTAACAAGAGTTTCGTTAATAACTTTTTCAGTTACTGCTCTCTTAGGTCTGCCACACATTTGGCGAAGTTCAAGCTGGAGAGCAATAAGCTTTTTGATTTCCTCATGAGCTGCCTTAAGAGCTTCAAGCAGATCAGCTTCGCTAATCTCATTAGCCTCGCCTTCAACCATCATAATAGACGATTCAGTACCGGCTACGATGATTTCCATATCACTCTGAGCAATCTGCTGGTGAGTCGGATTGATAATATACTTACCTTCGATTCTTCCTACTCTGACTTCGCCAACCGGTTCAAGGAATGGGATATCTGAAATCGTCAATGCGGCTGAAGCGCCAATAGCTGCAAGCACGTCCGCATCGTTTTCATTATCAAATGAGTAAACAAAAGCAACAAGCTGAGTATCATTCATATATGAATCAGCAAACAGCGGGCGTATCGGTCTGTCGATTAATCTGGCACTTAATACTTCTTTTTCTGTTGGTTTGCCTTCGCGTTTAAAAAATCCGCCAGGTATCTTTCCGGCTGCCGAAGTTCTCTCGCGGTATTCAACTGAAAGAGGGAAAAAATCCTGCCCTTCCTTAACTTCCTCTGAAGCAACCGCTGTAACAAGTACCATGGTATCGCCGAGACGAACCATTACCGCGCCGTTAGCCTGTTTGGCATATCTTCCGGTTTCAATCGATAATAATTTCCCGCCAACTTCAATTTCTTTCTTATAAATCATTAATTTGACCCTATTTTCTGATGTTTAATTCTTTTATGATAGTTCTATATCGTGTAATATCTTTCGCGACTAAGTAATCAAGTAGTCTTCTTCTTTTACCAACCATCATCATTAAGCCACGATGTGAATGATGATCTTTTTTGTGTGCAGAGAAATGAGCAGTCAGATCATTTATTCTCTTTGTTAAAATTGCGATCTGAACTTCTGTCGTTCCACTGTCTTTTTCTGTCTTGCCAAATTTTTTGACTAACTCGAGTTTCACCTCTTTTGTAATTGCCATTTTTATGACTCCATTTTAGTAATACGATATAACCCCAGAACCTACCGGGATTAATTAGTTATTTTGTTAATTATTTCAAAGGCTGTTTGTTTATCTGAATTGATCTGCTCAATGAGCCTGTCAACAGATGAAAATTTTATTTCGTCTCTTATTTTCCGGATAATGTTAACTCTAAAATTCTGAGTGTAAATATCTTTGTCGAAATTTAAGATATGAATCTCTATCATGACTCCGGCAACATCGCTGAATGTCGGCCTAATCCCGATGTTCATAATTCCATAATGTTTAGAACCTGCTACTTCAGCCTCAACAAAGTAAACACCATTGGCAGGAATTATCTTATTTTTATCATTAAGCTCAATGTTTGCGGTAGGGAAACCCAGCGTCCGGCCTCTTTCAGCACCATGAACCACATTGCCTGAAAAAGAATAACAGCATCCAAGAAAATTATTGGCTTTTTCTATATCACCTGATAATAAAGCCTGCCTTATCTTTGTACTGCTTACCACTTCATCGAGTATTCTTACAGCAGGAACAGGCTGTACACTAAAACCAAACTTCCTGCCTAAAAGCATTATCCTGTTTTCATCCCCGCCCCGGTCTTTGCCGAGACAATGGTCATGTCCCATTATAAGTTCTTTAATGCCAATTTTACCGATAATAAGATTTTTAACAAATTCTTCGTAAGTCAGTTCTGAAAACTCATGATTAAATTTCATAACAAGGACATTCTGCACACCGCTGTTCTCTATAAGCTTAAGTTTTTCTTCAGGCGTAGTAAGCAACTTTAATTGAAAATCCTTTGAAAGAACACTCCTCGGATGCGGTTCAAACGTTATAAGCAGACTTCTGCCACCAAAAAGCCTGACATGGTTTACCAACAAATCAATAATGTTCTGATGCCCACGATGAAAACCATCGAATGTCCCGATTGTTACCGTTGTATTATTATCCTTAACAATTTCGTCTATATCATAATAAATATTCATCAGACAGCATTACAATAGTTTAAAGAAATATATTTAATTAAATACTTGCCGCCGGTTGATTTTCCATCTGACTTTCTGCCAGATCAGGTCTGCCTAAAATGCTGACAAATTCATTTATTGTAAAAGCATCATCAACATTATACTGCCCTATTCTGGTTCTGCGTAAAGCACTCAGATATCCGCCACAACCAAGACGCTCACCAAAATCATCAGCTATTACTCTGATATAAGTGCCTTTCGAGCATTTTATCTCAAAATATACATCCGGCAAATCTACTTTTGTCAGATTAAACTCAGACAGAGTAACTGTCCGCGCCTCCCTTTTAACTTCGAGTCCCTTACGTGCGTATTTATAAAGCGACTTACCCTTAAATTTTACCGCGGAATACATCGGGGGAACCTGCAGTATCTCTCCTAAAAAAAAATCCCGCACTCTGAATATATCATCTTCGTTTATTCCTGCAATACCCTTTTCTTCAATAAATTCAGTCTCGGTATCCATTGACAGGGTTTTTTTGCCTAATGTTATTACACCGGTATATGTCTTCTCCTGCGCCTGAAAATTATTTATATCTTTAGTTTTCTTACCCGTGCAAACTATCAGTAATCCTGTGGCTCTCGGATCGAGAGTCCCCGCATGACCAACTTTTTTCACACCCGTAGCTTTCCTGATCTTGTAAACAACATGGAAAGAAGATTTATCTAAAGACTTATCTATAAGTATAGCTTTGCCTTTATCAAAATCAACAAAATCTAAATCATTCGCCTGTCTGGTTATCATGTCCGGCTAAGTTATCTTCCTTATGAATTTTCTTAAAAAGGTTTTCCATCTTTTCTACATAATCAGTTGTATCATCAATATAAAAATGTAAGTCCGGTGTAAATCTTAATTTTATTTTATGAGCAAGTTCCGAACGAATCAATCCCTTTATTTCATTTATTTTCTCTAAAGAAGCATTTCGCCCTTCCTTTTGAAAAACAGAGAAATATATCTTAGCTATTTTCAGGTCGGGAGTCAGTTTTACATCGGTAATCGTAATAAATCCCAGAACCGGGTCTTGCAACTTGTGCAAAAATATCCGGCTGACCTCTTCTTTTATTAACCTTGCAACTTTATCTGTTCTTAATGACATTTATAACCTGCTCTTTTAAAGTGAATACCATGACAGAACAAAAAACATCCGGACTGAAACTAACATCTGATGCAGCTTCTTTCATTTCTCTTTACGCCTTAAACCAGCTTCTTTTTGGTTTCCACAAACTTGTAAGCCTCAATTATATCTCCAACCTTAACATCATTAAAATTGTTCAGGTTAAGTCCGCATTCATAGCCCGCATCTACTTCCTTTACATCGTCTTTAAATCTGCGGAGAGATGCAAGTTCGCCTTCAAATAAAACGATGCCCTGCCGGATAAGTCTGACCTTGTTAGTCCTTGTAACTTTACCTTCAAGCACATAACATCCCGCAATCGTCCCTGCCTTTGGTACTTTAAATGTATCCCTGATTTCAACCGTTGCAGTAACTTCTTCAGAAATAATGGGCGAAAGCAAACCTTCGAGAGCTGATTTAACTTCATCTATTGCATCATAAATTACATTATAAAGTCTGATATCAACTTTTTCATTTTCAGAAAGTTTACGGGCATTGATATTCGGGCGCACATGGAACCCAATAATAATTGCACCCGACGCTGCTGCAAGCAACACATCACCCTCTGATATCCCGCCCACACCTTTATGAATCACACGAACAATAACTTCTTCGTTTGAAAGCTTCATCAATGAATCCGACAGAGCTTCGACCGACCCGTCCACGTCCCCCTTAACAATAAGAGGCAGTTCCTTAATACCTCCCATACTAATCTGATGAGCAATTTCATCAAGTGTAATATGATGAATCTGACGCTGATCCTGTTCACGTTTTAACTGCTGACGCTTAATGCTGATATTCCTTGCATCACGTTCAGAACTAAGCACGACAAATGTATCGCCTGCCTGGGGTGCGCCTTCAAATCCGAGTACAAGCACAGGCGTAGCCGGCCCAACGGAATTTATTTTTCTGTTCCTTTCATCAAACATCGCTCTTACACGCCCAAAATTTACACCCGCAACAAACGGATCCCCAATTTTAAGCGTCCCTTTCTCAATGAGGATTGTACCGGTAATACCACGACCTTTATCAAGCTGCGACTCTATTACCGTTCCACGCGATAGTCTGTCCGGATTAGCTTTAAGTTCAAGAATTTCAGCTTCAAGCAATACTTTTTCAAGTAACGCATCAATATTCAGCCCTGACTTGGCTGAAATTTCAACACACTGATGATGCCCGCCCCAGTCTTCTACAAGTATATTCCGGTCAGCAAGCTGCTGCTTTATCTTATCCGGATTAGCTCCCGGCTTATCAATTTTATTAATCGCAATAATGATTGGAACAGACGCAGCCTGAGCATGATTAATAGCTTCAACCGTCTGCGGCATCACCGCGTCATCAGCCGCAACAATAAGAATCACAATATCTGCAACCTTTGCACCCCTCGCTCTCATAGCTGTGAAGGCTTCATGACCAGGAGTGTCAAGAAATGTTATATGCTTATCATTACCAACATCCACCTGATAAGCACCAATATGCTGAGTAATACCGCCTGACTCGCCAGCCACTACATTCGCCGAACGTATCCTGTCAAGCAACGAAGTCTTGCCATGATCAACATGACCCATGATGGTAACAACAGGCGGACGCGGTTTGAGATCCCCCGGAGCATCCTGTACATCTTCAAGTTCTTCAGATGTATATTCATCTTCCAGTTCTATTTCAAAACCAAACTCATCGGCAACAAGAGTAATGGTTTCCACATCAAGCCTTTGGTTAATTGATACCATGATACCAAGACCAATACACTTGGCCATTACATCCCCGACCGGGATATTCATTAAATTAGCCAGCTCATTAACGGCGATAAACTCCGTTACCTTAAGTTTTAAATCATCAACCAGACGCTCTTCGGCTCTGCGTTCATTCTCTTCCGCTTTTTCCTTTTTCTTTTTCTTCCTGTTGCTGGCTCTGTCTGCAGTTACACTATCTTCCGTACTAAGAAGAGTTCGCTTTATCGCTTCATCGACATCACGTTTATCAACTTCAACTTTTTTAAACTTCTTTTTCTTAGTAACTGACGCCGGCTCTTCAACAGCTACACTAGTTCCCACTTTCTTTTTGGCCTTTGGTTTCTTTTTTTTCTTCTTAAGCACATCTTCCTGAGTGGTTAATGAAGCAGGTTTCAGGGTTGAACCATTAATATTTGCAGGTTTCTGTTGCTGCGGCCTGTCTGTACCTGGCCGCTGCTGGTCAGCCCTGACGACTCTCTCATCAGGTCTGTTCCTGTTATCACCTCTGTTTTTGTCGGTATAGGCACCTCTTTCCGGTGGCTTCTGTGGTTCAGTCTTTTTCCGGCGTGCATCAAGATCAATCTTGCCGATAATTGTAAGTCCCTTGTTATTCGCAAGATTTCTTTCTGTTCTTGTTTTATAAATCTTAACACCCGGAGTTTCGGTTGTGGCTTCATCTGTCGGAACAGCAACATCCTTAACCAAAGTTTCTTCAGGTTCATCTGTAACAACATGAACCTGTCCCGCATCTTCTTCAGCCTGAACATTAACCTCAACAGCCTCATCGCTGACATCTTCCGGCGGCTGAACTGGCTGATGTTCCTTACTATGCGCCTGTTCCTGGGTTTCTTCCTGGTTAAATGCAGACTGTTCAGCCGTTTCTTCTTCAGTCCATACCTCTATTTCTTCAGATCTGTTTTCATCAGTGGCTTCAGAAACTGCGGAAGCATGTCCCCCTTCCGGTAATTCAGCGTGCTTCTCTTCCTTACCCGCAGAAATTTCCCCGCCTTTCTCAGTCCTCTTCTTATTAAATTCAGATATTTTCCGGTAATGCTTTTCTGCCTTCTCTATATCCTTCTTAAAATAGACTTCGATCTCAGCTAACATTTCCTCATTGAGCAAAGATACATGGGATTTAACATCGTAACCCTTCTTTTGAAGGAATTCCACCAGAGTATCAGCCGACAGATTATACTCTGTTGCAAACTTATAAATTCTTACTTTTTTTGATTTTAGATCTTCAGTCATATTTCTGGACACCTGTTATTAATTCTAATCTTCCTCTTCAAACTGACTTTTAATTATCTCAATTATTTCGTCAATTTTAGCATTATCAAATTCTTCTATTTCAATCAACTTCTCCGGACCAGCCTTTAATACGTCCAGAGCTGTATCATACCTGTTATCAATAAGTATTTCGTAAACATCCTGACCAAGTTCTTCCTTTATATCGATAAGTTCGATATCATCTTCATATTCTTCATAAGGTTTTTCTTCTCTCAACACCTCGATATCATAACCCGTAAGCTTCATGGCAAGACGTATATTTACACCATTGCGTCCCACAATCATTGATATCTGATCACTATCAGCAACAACAGTACATTTTTTAAAATCTGGGTCAAGCGTAACCAATTTTAACTTTGCCGGTGCCAAGGTTCGGCGGATATATGATTCAATATCATCGTCCCAGTTTATTACATCTATATTTTCATTACTAAGTTCACGAACTATCGCATGGATTCTGACACCTTTCATCCCGACACACGCACCCACAGCATCAATCCTGCTGTCCTGTGATTCAACAGACACTTTCGCTCTCTCACCCGGCTCACGGGCAATCCCTGTTATCTCAATAATACCATCATATATTTCAGGTATTTCTATTTCAAACAGTCTGCGCAGAAAAAGATTATCAGCTCTTGAAACAATAACTACCGGCCCATTCGGGGTTTTCTTAACTTCTTTTACAATCGCCCTGATTGTTTCTCCCTTGCGGTATTTTTCTCTCGGTATCTGTTCAATACGCGGCAGTAACAGCTCATTTTTATTATGATTAATTAAAATATCATTCTTTTTTACCTGATAAATATCTCCGACAACTATCTCACCAATCATTTCATAATATTCATTAAATATAACATCCTTCTCAAGTTCGCGGATTTTCTGATTCAGGCTCTGGCGTGCAAGATTTATAAGCCTGCGTCCGAATGAAATCAACTCAAGGCGTTCAGGATAAACTTCGCCAACTTCAAGTTCATCTTCATTACCCTTGGATTCAACCTCACTGATACTAATCTGTAACCCCGGATGCTCCACAATATCCACTATTTCCCTTTCAAGAAATATTTCAATATCCCCCTTATCCATATTGACAACAACACTGAAATTTGCATCATTCCCATATTTCTTTTTAACCATAATACCGAAGACTTCTTCGATAATCCCGGCCAAAACATCTTTATCTATGCTTTTCTCCCGCACCATTTGTGCAAAAGATTCGACAATCTCAGTATTCATTAATATTTACCTCCGTAATCAAAAACTAATTAAAACCCTGGCGGTCTTAATATTATTAAAGTTTATATTTATTTCTTTATTGTTAAGGCTAAAAATTAAAATCCCGCCTTCAAGTTTTAAAAGCTTCCCTGTAACAGAAATCACAGTACCGGCAATATCCGGCGCATCTTCAGCAAACAGCGGCTCAATAAGCTCAAGTTCAAATTTTCTGTGCAGATGTTTCGGATATTGTTCCAGAAATTTCAGCGACCTTTCAATACCCGGGGAAGATATATCCAGACGGTATTTCGAAGTAATCAGACTGGTCTTCTCAATAACTGAAGTAATTTCACGGCTGAGATAAGCACATTCATCAACAGATATACCTTTCAGACTGTCAACATAAATTTCAATAATATGTTCACTGTCATCGCCCCTGAGCGACACTTCGATAAGCAAAAAACCTGCATTCCTGGTAATTTGCTCTGCTATTTCTGTTACTTTTTCCTGCATTGGACTCATATAAATAAAAATCGCCCTCAAAGGGGCGAATCGTTGAAACTAAACTAACACTATTTAAAGCAATTAGCAAGTCATTTTATTAAAGATTTATACTCTTCATTCCCTGAACGGCTTATACCGGCTCTTTAGACGAATTACCCGGACACACAAACCGGCATGGCTGAACCACTTTATATAATTGTACAGACACATTTGCCAATGTATTTTTTCAGACTGCCTTATCATAATCCTGACATCATATTTCTGCTCTCTGCCTGCTCCGTTTATTTTCATAAAAGCCTTTATATAAATCACCTGACCCTCATGGCAAAGCCGGATAAGCATAAACTGCAACCGGAATTGCCTGTGTTAATACCGAAATCATCTGAGTCAATACCAGAATCATCTGAGCTAATACCGGAATTGCCTGTGTGAATACCAGAATTGCCTGTGTGAATATCTAAACCGTCCGTTTTCTTTCACTAACCCCGAAAAAATATTCCACAAGACCTCCGGCAAATACCAAAATTGCTTACGCTGTTCCAATAAAGGCTTGTGTTTTACTAAAACAGACGAAGTCTGTATTGAAACATGCGAAATCTGAAACGGAATAAGTGAAATCTGTATTGGAATATGCGAAGTCTGAAACGGAATAAGCGAAATCTGTATTGGAATATGTGAAGTCTGAAACGGAATAAGTGAAATCTGTATTGGAATATGTGAAGTCTGAAACGGAATAAGCGAAATCTGTATTGGAATATGTGAAGTCTGAAACGGAATAAGTGAAATCTGTATTGGAATATGTGAAGTCTGAAACGGAATAAGCGAAATCTGTATTGGAATATGTGAAGTCTGAAACGGAATAAGCAAAGTCTGTATTTACACAGGCATGGTCTGCATTTGCGCAGGCTTATCAGGGAATTGCACAGGCTTATCAGGAATTTGAATATGCCATTTATGGATTTACAAATACCTTTGCGGTAATTTCATGCCGGTGTCCGGGTTTTACAAAGGGGCATCAGGTTTATTATAATGGGTTTACCGAAACGGCAAATGCCTCTCCGGTAAAATATTCAGCCTGTCCGGTTATCACAACATGTTTACCGGTATTTCCTTTACGGCAATATATAATTTGTCATCATTTTCAGGAATTATTTATTGGTAAGAGTGAATTTAAATATAAATTTTGTATAATCAATACAGGTTAATGATTGTAATAATTGTTTAATTGAGCTAATTTAGTAACAAATATAAATTAATATTCATGCAGACACTTAACAAATGGAACAAAACAGTACCGCAGAAATTCCGGGCAGACGTTATCAAATAGTCTCACCTGATGAAACTCATATAAATGATACAAATATCTATTACAATGATTCTCCGCTGACTACACCGGAGTTTGACCGTTTCGAACGTTATCCGTTTGCCGATAAAATCTCTCAGGCTGTCAGCTCAAGAAGAAGTCCGGGTAGCGTTGTTATGGCTGTTTATGGTTCATGGGGTGAAGGAAAAACGACAGTTCTGAATTTTATTGAACTCGCATTGCGGAAACATAACAACATAGTATCCGTACCGTTCAATCCGTGGCAGTTTCACAATGAATTTCAGATAATTAAAGGGTTCTTCAACGCATTTACTGAAGCAATTGAGAAAACGCATACCTTTTCTTCCATGGATATAATCCCTGCCCTGAATGAATATGCCGGTATCCTGATTCGTAATAATAACGCCGCTCTTTCTGGCCAGCCACAAAATATTTCTGACAAAGCAACATGGGGTTTTAATGCAGGAAATCTTAACAAGCTCAGAAGTAAAATAGAAAAAATTCTTGAAGCACAGAAAATAAGATTCGTATTCCTGACAGATGACCTTGATAAACTTGAAAAGCATCAGCTGAAAGCCATATTAAAATTAATAAAGCTTACGGCTAATTTCCCTTTCACACTTTATATAACGACATTTGATGAAAATCTTGTAGCTTCAAACCTTGCCGGTAATGCTGTAACAAATCAGCTTAACGCGGGTAAAAAATTCCTTGAGAAAATGGTTCAGATTTCATTACATATCCCGGCATGTAATAAACTGGCTCTTGAAAAATTTTGTCTTGAATGTGTAAATAGTGTACTGTCTGAAAATAATATTGAAATAAGCCGGGAAGAATTTAAGGATTATCTGCGTTCGTTTAAGAATGGACTGAGTATAAAATTCTCATCACCAAGATCATGCAAGAACTACCGGAATGCTCTTTCCTTCGCGCTTAATGATCTTAACGAGAATGTGAATGTAATTGATTTTATGATTATTGAAGGTATAAGATTATTTTTTCCTTTATTGTATAATCTGATAAGAACTCATCCTCATATATTTCAGGGCATTGAAAACCCGAATGAGATTAAGTCCGATGACAGAAATAAATTATCGGTTGAACTTGTGGAAAAAGCTGTTGCGGATCAGAACCCTGAAGAAAGGAAAGCGGCAAAGTATCTGCTTTGTTCGCTTTTCCCGTCAATGAAGCCGCTGTTCGCAGGACAGTTTCCCGGTCTGATTAAAAGGAAAGCGGATAAGGACAGTCAGTCAATTTCCTCGAAGAATAATTTCAGCCAGTACTTTACCTATTTTAAATCAAAAATAAACCCGACTGAGGATGATCTTGAATATCTGATAAGTCTGCTTGATTTTGAAGACCCTGGTTTCATCTCTGTTAAAATTGAAGAGATTGTTAAAAATACCGGTTCAGGTGAATTCCTTCAAAAGCTTGAACCGAAAGTAACTGCTCTAAATGAAACTTCAGGCGCTGTGCTGATTAGTTCACTTGATAAAACAGGGAAAAGTTTTATTAATCCCGGAACGCTGTTTTCATTTACCACTATATTTTCTCATCCGGGGATAATAATCCGCAGGCTTCTGGATAAACTTTCTGATAAAGTCCAGGCTTTTGAACTTGCTTCTGAACTGGTTCTAAAGAGTGAACCGATTTCTTTTGCCTTTGAATGTTATCGCTGGATGCAGGGGGTTGAGGAAGAGGACTCTGTGCTTTTTGAAAAACATGAAGAAGAGAAACTCGGACAGCTTATGGCGCACCGGATTGCCTTATATGCGCAAAATGTACCGCTTTATATAGTTTCACCTGAAGATACACCGTTCCTGCTTTCAGTATGGTCATATCTTGGTGGCAAAGAAGAGACAAGTAAATATCTTCAGGGGACATTTGAACAGGAGCAGGGTAATATTATGAAATTCCTGAAGTGTTATCTGCCGGAAGAACTTAATCTCAAAAAGCCTCTGAGTGAATATACTTTTGGTCGTGAACAGTTCAACTTAATTAGTTCAGTTGTTGACCATAAGGTTGTTTTTGATTCTCTCTTTAATTCTATGGGCGAAGATATATTAAGAAACGTCCCCGTGGCACACAGTTCATTCGAGAGTCTTATTGCAGAAAAATTTGTTGATTTCTATAAGAAGAATGGACTTAATAAAACTATTCTGCCGTTGCTTAAGACAATTGAAGACACAAACAGCGGAACGTATCCCGGCAGCAGGGGAGGACTTACAATTGTAAGTAAAGGAGTTTAACCGTCCCAACCCCTGATTTTTGCATATATGGGATTCAGACAGCGTCCCGGCTCATGAACAATATGCGTTCAGGGTTCTGAAAAGCTTTGGGATGCGGGCGGGTATCCGTTCATAAGATTGTCTTTATTTCAATATTAGTTCGTTTATCTGGCAATAAACTCGATTTTAGTTTTTTTTTCTTTTCCATCGCGCCGGAAGATTATGTCTGTAGTATCTCCCGGTTTGAAACCCTTTAATGCATCGGAATAATCGTACAGATTTGTAATTATTGATTCTCCTAATTTTATAACAACATCATCTTTTTGCAATCCTGCCTTCGCCGCCGGTGAATTTTCGGTAACGCCTGCGAGGAGAACACCTTGGCCGGCGAATGAATAATCCGGGATGTTTCCCGTTGAAACTTTTCTTGCGCCGGCAACATGAGAAACAGATGTGGCAACAGTGTGTCCCTGGAAAGTAAGAGGTTCAGTCCTGTCTCCTAAATACAAAACTGCTTCGCGTCCAAGCGTTGCGACTTTTATTAATCCGGGTATGTCAATTTTATCAGGTGTATCGCCCGGGCGATGATAGTCTTTGTTGGTGCCGGAGAAGAACTGGACACCGGGGATCCCCGCTTCAATAAAACTATACTGGTCACTCGCGCCGGATTGTTGCATAATGATATCGGATTGAATCCCTGTAACATAACCTGCCCCAAGAAAAATATGTCGCCATTCCTTTGCGCTTGATGCGTTTAAGACAGATATTTTTTTATTTTCCAGATGACCAACTTCATCAAAGTTCAGGTCAGCAACAACTTTATTTACGGGAAATTTTTTAGAGTATTTTACATAATATTTTGACCCTGCCAGCCCGTTTTCTTCAGATGTAAAAGCGACAAAGACAATAGTGCGCATTGGTTTTAATGATTTGCCAAGCGTATGCGCCAGTTCAAGCAGAACAGAAACGCCACTTGCGTTGTCATCAGCGCCATAATGTATTTTTCCTTTATTTCCATCATATACATCTGGCCAGCCCGTTCCGAGATGATCATAATGTGCGCTGATAACCAGCGATTCATCTTTTAGATTTGGATTTGTACCGGGGATAATGCCGATTATATTTTTTACTTCTGCCTTATTCCCTGCCGCGTCAACAACTTCGTTCCAGCTTTGATAATATGTGCTGTCATCAGCACCGGGAAGAAGTCCCGCGGATTTAAAACTGTTTGTTATAAACTCTGCTGCCCTGGAAATTCCCTGCGTGCCCGGCGCACGTCCGGCAGGTTCTTCGCCGGCAAGATAGTCAATATTTTTCTTTAATCTTTCAGAAGAGAAGACAGGGTCAGGTGTCGCAAGAGCTTTTCTCTTTGGTAATTCCACTAATATTTTTGAAGTTGCTGCTGATGATTCAATAATTGCGTCAAGAGGCGAACCGGTGGCGGTCCATTCTCCTTTAGCAATATTTACCGGCTCAGTCCCTTCAAAAACCAGGTAGCTGTACCTGCCATAGTGGGGTATTTTACCGGCAAGTCCCTGAATAGATTTTTTATTATCCAATGATAACAGCACTATAACAGCCGATGGATTTTTCGGATGCCTGACGGCAATGACAAAACTATTTCCGTATTTTTGAAATACAGCTTTGTCCAGACGAATAGAATCACTGGTAACATATCCGCCGTAATTATGCAGCCCGTTACTGACCGTGCCCGCAAAAATATTTTCTGTACCGAGTACCCAGACATTTTTTTTTGCCGGAAGTTCTGTGATTGTACTGTCGAATGCCGTTATGATTTTCTTTGTTACATCTTCCGACCAGCGTTCCGCGAATTCTTTGTAAAACTCCAGGCGAATGCTGTCTGCTTTTGACGGAAGAAGAATTAATATTTCCTGAGCGCCCAGGGTTTTAGTCAGTGATGGGGGAATTTCGTTATAGTGGAGTCTGCGGAATACATTAAATTGCGGATCGACCTGAATGCGTGCCGGATTTTCAGCGAATGTAAATTTGTATAGTTGTTCACGCTGATTTAACAATACTGTTTTAATTTCCGCGTTATGTTCAAAAGAAACGGCAACAGGAATGTTCAGGGAAAATACATCTTCTTTTTGTATCTGTTTAAGAGAGAATGTAAGCTGATAACCCGATGAATCTTTTTCTGCATGAACATTTGATAACTGAAGCTCCGGTGCGCCTGTACGATCAACCCACTGTTCAAAGAATGGTTTAAAGTTTTTCCCGCCGGTTGCTTCAAATGCTGCGCGGATATCGCTGAATGATGCGTTCTTAAATCTATTTTCTTTATAGAATCCCTGAAGTGCTTTTATAAACTGTTCATCGCCAGTCTCATTGCGCAGCATATTCCATACAAGAGATGCTTTACCATAACCGACAGCCTCAGACGGAGCACTAAAGCGCGAACGAAATTTATTGAGAGGGAAATCGTTTTCCGGTGTAACGAAATCCGAATATTTTTGAAGTGCTGCCCGGCGGTAATCTTCAGCCTGCCCGCGCTGTTCGGCAATTAAATGATCCGCAAGATACGCAGTTAAACCTTCGCACCAGTTTCCGGTTTTTGAATCTACATAAACGCTGTTACCCCAGTAGTTATGTAACAATTCATGAGGGTATGATGAATTAAGAATAAAAGGGAAGCGGATTATCTTTTCGCCAAGCAGTGTAAATGAGGGCATTCCGTATCCGGTTTCCCAGTAATTTTCTACCAGCGCAAACTTTGAATAAGGATACTGTCCTATTAATTTATTATAAAGCTCCAGATACTGTACTGTGGCATCAAGATATTTATTTGCAAGAGCTTCATCCGGAGTCCGCAGGAAAGCCTGTACATCAACAGCACCCGCCGGCTTTGAGTATTCGGTGAATTTAGCTGCGACAAGATAAACTTCTTCAGTTGGTTCAGGCACTTCCCAGTTAACAGTACGGTAACCGTTATTCACTTTATTGAATGTCCGCCTGCCCTGGCTGACTACGTTCCATTTTTCCGGGACAGTAACTTTTAGTTCAAAGCTTATCAGACCATCATTATCAAATTTAGGAACCCATGATGAAGACCCGGCAAGATAAACACCCTGTTCATTGATGACACCGGGTGTCTGGCTGAATCCTCTTGCATATTCTTCCCCGTCCTGCATAAGAGGGTAATTTATCACCCCGCTGATATTTAATACAACTGCTCCGTCTGTTTTTTTATTATCCCTGAACACCAGAACATATCTATTTTCTTTGAGTCCGACTGCCGGGTTGAAATCCTCGCGGTCAATTCCGATGTCTTCCGGTTTCAGATCCTTTTTTACTAATCTGACAGTAACTCCCGGAGTTGCCGAAGTTACTTTTAAATTATTGTTCAGTACAAATGCAATCCCTTCTTTTGTCGCATCCGGGTTTACCGTTATTTTATCAACTGCCGCAAGTGTATGTTTTTCAGGATTAATCGTTACTGATATTTTATGATGAGTTACTGCAGTGGCATAAACCGAAGAAACTAATACAATAGAGAGAAGCGTAGCACGAAATACTTTTATCATTTTATCCTCAGGATTTATCGTATAATTATTGAAACCGGGTTCGTAACATTCAGATATTTTTGCGTAGCCGATTTTATATCCGGCATTTTTAATTTTTTTAATTCATCGAGATATTTTTTATCATACTCATGATCATTATTTAAGTACAATGAACTTCCAAGATAGAACGCCTTGTTGATACTGGAAAGCCTTCGGAAAATTATTCTGCCAAAATACTGGTTAATGGATTTATCCAGATGTTCCTGTGTCAGCGAATCGATGACGGAGTTTTTGAAGAACCCGGGGTACTGCGCCACAAGCGTGTCAACATTCTTAGGGCGCGTTCCCTGACTGATAAAGAACAAAGCTCTGTCGTTCATAACTTCAATACCCGCGTTTATATCGTAAGCAAGTCCCTGCTTCTCGCGAATATCAAAAACTATCTGCTCATTGAGTATTAACGATAATGCATGTAAAGCGGGCGTGTCTTTTGTGTCAATCTGCTTCTGGAACCCCCAGAATAAATATGAACGTTCTCCGCCATGAAGTTTCTCTATAGTAACCGGTTTGCTTTGCAGCCGCAGTGCGGGAACAAATACGGGTGGCTCATCCTTAATTTTGGAAAACCCGTACCCTTCAAAAGCCGCATTTACAGTATCAGTATCAGCGGGAGAGACAACTGAGATAATAATATTAGAAGGATTTAGATATTCTTTTGCGAAAGCGGTTAATTTTTCATACGTCAGCTCTTGTGAATACTGCAAATATGGATTTGGTTCATACACAACGGATTTATAAGTCTCTCCAAATATTTTTTTTCCTTCATCTCCGGCTGAAGCATGATGACCGGGGTTTCTGTACTTCTCCGTAGCTTTCTTAAATTCATCTTCTGTTGGCACAAAGTCTTTTAATTGTGAATTTAAATAATGGACAGCACCATTAACATCATCCGCAAGTCCTTCAGCTCTTATGTATCCAAAGTCAGGATGCAGGTAAATATCATCCATTGGAATAAAAGGATTATCATTTACTGTGAACATAAATCCATACTTACCGCTGTTTTTTTTATTCTTATCGGAAGTCAGCCGCTGTTTGATTGCGTCATGTAAAATCTTTGACGCATCTTTGCCATATTTTGATTCATATACCGCTTTATGCTTTACCAGATAATGAACCGCCAGAAGATTATTCATTTCATTTTGGACAACGATAAGATTTTTGCCCGTTGTAGTATCCTGAAAATACTTCGTTACAGTTGAAGATACGACTTTTTCTTTTTCGACTATTGCAGCTGGTGCCTGAATTATGACAAATTGTAATTCCGGTATTTTAAGTAACTCCAGTTCTTTTGCAGCGGGGAAATATCCATCGCCGCCGGATGAGGCAAGCAGGGCTTCTATTCCGCCCTTTACAATTACATCAGAATAATAAATGCCAAACATTTGCGGCTTTTCAATATTCATGGCAAATTCAGTCCGCATTTTTATTGCTTCCGCCTCTATGACTTCAGCGGGCAGGTGAAAGGTAAATTTTGATACTTGTGCGGAAAGAGATTTGGCAATATTATCATAATCTGAATCGGCAGTAAAAGTAACTTTAGCCTCTAAATAATTACTAAGGTGCGATACCCTGGCGAGTAGTTCTATATTTTTTATTTGGGGATACTGTGATTGCAATGCAGATGAAAGTAAGTCTTTATTTTTACCGAGTGCAATATTCAGCAGATCATAATACTCTGAGGATTTATTCAATGGCAATGGATAATATAGCTGTAATACTTTTTCTTTACCGTCATAAAAGCGGTGATATACCGTACCTTTTGCAGCCGGCTCGGCATTAAGATACTGGAAGCCTGTTTTCCATTCGGAATTTTCATCATGAGGCACTTCACGGGGATGTACCCTGCCGTAAATTTCTTTTATCAATGGTAAAAACGCTGTTGTCTGAAAATTACCAATAACTGTTAAGATAATATTATTGGGGACGTAATTATTTTCATAAAACGAGAAGACATCATCGCGGGTTAGTGATTCGATTGTTGAATATGTTCCAAGTGCAGGGATGGAAAGAGCATGTCCTTTATAAAGGATTGAAATTGTATTCCGTTCTAATTGTTCATCAGGATCGGCTAAATCTTTTGATATTTCTTCAAGAACGATTCCTTTTTCCTTCTGAAATTTATCAACAGGAAATGTTGAATTGAAAATCATGTCTGCCTGAATTTCCAGTCCCTTTTTCGCATTTTCAACAGAGACAACGAACATATAGTCAGTAAAAAAGTCTCTCGTTGTAGCGTTATTGTATCCTCCGATACGGTCAACGTCATCATACAATTGTTTTTGGTTGCGGGAAGCAGTTCCATTAGACAACAAATGCTCCAGCAGGTGGCTCATTCCGCTGGCAGAGAATGATTCATAAGCGGAGCCGGTTTTTACAATAACATTTGTTCCTATAACAGGCAGCGCAGGGTCTTCGATAAACAACACTTGTAAACCATTATCAAGCTGATAGATGGATACTCCTTTCGGAAGTGTTTTAATTTTAGGCGATAATGTTCTCTCTGATTTTTTATCCGTGGCAAATATATGCGTTGTTACAGCAACCGTGAGCAGTAAAAGAATAGTTTTCAGGAAATAACATTTGGAATACTTCATTTTTATACTTTATATTTTAGATTATTAAACAACAAACCCTGTTTTAGCTTTTTCTGTTAACGAGTTGTTATTACCCGTTAAAATTTTATTCCGACAGAGAACCTGGATACTTTTCCAAGAGCATTATAGTCAACAAGCGCATAGTCAAAAGTAAAATGGATATCAGATATATTTGATTTCAGTCCCGCGCCAAAAGTCCATTTTTCAGCGTCATAATTAATTTTATATCCGGCTCTCAAAAACAATATTTCATTCCAGCCATACTCGCCACCGATATTTGCCCGCTCAGCATTGTCATTGGGATGATTTCCATCAACGGCTAATGTAAAACGGTGTTCATCTGAAATAAATACAGGATTATTTTTTCCCACAATATCCAATGCGACTCCGACTCTGAAATTCAGAGGTAACGGCCACTGTTCCGTTGATAGATTAGATGTCGGGTTATATTCACCGGAGATACTTTTATTAATATCAGATATAGATATCAAATCTCTTCCTTCCAGTTGAAGTCCGCCTCCGAAATTTGTAACTGCCATCCCAATAGCCAGTCCGTAAAAACCTGTTTGCAGTGATGTACCAAAATCAATGGCAAAAGTACTGGCTGATTCATTATATGCATTTTGCTGTATATATTTGGCAGTAACCCCGACAGAGAAACGATCGGTCAGTACGCGTGCATAAGACAACCCGATTGCCAGATCGCTTACCTTATAATATAATCCCGTTCCTTCCGGTTGTTCTACCGTTGTAACTTCCTGTTCAGGAGTGCTTAATCCGGTTATGCTAATACCGATAACATCATATTCACTAAGCGGGACGGCAAATCCGGCATAGTTATGTGCAATTTCAGCGAACCACTGTGAGTAGCCGACATCCAGTGCAATGGAATGTATATTCGTAATTCCGGCAGGGTTCCAGTATAGTGCATCGACATTGTCCGCAACAGCAACGAATGCATCACCCATTGCAGCTCCTCTGGCGCCGACTCCGATTTTCAAGAACTGTGCTGCGGCTGTTCCTACTTTCGTAAAATCTCCTCCGAACAAAACAGCGGGAATAAATATCAAAGCGGGTATTATATTTTTCATTATTATTCTCATAATTCTACATTATTTAATTATTAGAAACCTTCCCGTTTTTTTCTGTCCGTCAGGCGTTGAAACCACATACACATATAATCCGCAGGCAACGTACTGGCTGTTAAAAGTTCTCATATCCCAATACTCATATCCGTTAATATTGTTATGACTAACGTCCGCGACATGATCCCCTGCGACAGTGAATATTGATATACTGCATTCATTGGGAAGATTTGTGAACATAAGTTTTTTACCGAATTGATTTGTTTCAAAAGCATTCGCAACGATATATGGATCAGGCACGACTTTAATTTTATTTAGTTCAATATTTTGCTTTCCTGTGATGGATGATTTTTGCGTACTGAACTGATAGCTTATTTCTTTTCTAAAAGGTTTATAAGTTATAATAGTAAACTGATCATTATGCGATGGCGGAACGGCTTTCTTATTTATGGTAATTCCATCGCTGTTGATATATGTATCAGGGAAGTTATTTGTCTGTAGCCATAAACCATTATGCGTTGTATTGTGCGAAACCGGATCAACTTTTAACTGTTCAAAAACTAGCACATCGACATACTTTTCATAAAAGCCCGGGCTGCCCGGAGTAAATCCCTTACCACCGGGGAGCAGGTCCCATCCTAAAGGACTATAATAGTCTATTCTATATGAATCCCACGGAGCCATAATGGAAAATTCGTACAAGTATGTATTATTGCTAATGTCGGTCGGATTCAAAGGGTCAGAAATTATTTCAACTTTCAATGGTAAATGTTGCAGGGTGTCAACGGTCTTATCAGTAAAGTAATCATACCAGCGGGCGGTCAGTCCTCCGTGAAGAGTTGTATCAATAGTTATTCTAATATCATCGGTTGTATATACATTCTCCTGGATGATTTGTTTGCCTAAGTTTTTATATTTAGGGACAGGGCCGGTTCGCCAGTCAAATGTCGAAGTGTCCCCGTTAATCCTTGTCCAGCCAGTTGAACGGATACCGGAAGCTGAATTTTTAACCGTTAACCTAAAACCATCGACAACGGGCAGATTATCCCCGCTCTGATCCGTAAACGGCTGTCGCTCCAATATCAATGTCGTATCACCGGTAGTTTTTGAGATACGGTATAAATTAAAACCTAACGCATATATTATTTGTGCGCCGGCAATTTGTTTTGCTGAATCAACAAATGCGATATAATAATTATCTCCTGTAATCTTTTCAGGCTGAACAATGTCAATTTTTACCAGTCCATCGGACAATCCTCCCGTTGGAGGTATCGCGCCATCATAAGAAGATTGCGGATTATACTGCGGAGGATTATAATTTTGTGCCTTCACTCCGGGGACTACTGCCACAGTATTAGATTGCAGCAACGATTTGCCAAGAGCAGATTGATATGACTGTTCAAGACTGCCTTTTAACTGATTTCCTTTATCATAAGAAGTAACACAATACCAGTATTCAACTCCATTCACCAGGTTTGAATCTATATAATTATGCTTCAGTCCTGTATCTTCACCCAGTGACTGATTAAATACAGGGTCTTGTCCTTTGACACCATCGATAAGGTCAAATATTTTTAATGGTTTATATCCTACGATACTGCCTGAGGCATCGGTAACAGGTATGCCCCATGTTTTTCCCTGATTATCACTGCGATATATCTTATATCCCTCAAAATCATTCTTCCCGGTCATAACATCTACTGAATTTTCCGCATCGGCATCCCATGATAATAAAACTTTTTTGTCGTCCGGGCTTGCTGTTACCTTTGGAGTTTTGGGTGCACCTGACCCTTGGAATTTTCTTTGATACATTTGTTGGGCAATGCGGGCATTTAGCATCAGATTTGTTGTATCAGGATTATTTGGAATGCCGCCTGAGTTTCCCATAACAAGCGCCAGCGATGATTTTACAGTTTCATCCGGTTGTAAACTAAAGGGACCTGAAGCAACATAATAATTTATCGGTGCGCCATCAGGGTAATACTTCTTTAAACTATCGGGATGCGTATCATCAATATGATGATTGTTACCATGGAAAAGTGCTTCAGGGATTGTCAGACCCGGATATTTTGGATTGCTGCTTATTACAGACCATATTTCTTCATCAACTTTGGGAGCAGCATCTCTTGTAAAATAATGGAAATCCGTTATGCCTAAATTTTTCGGAGTTTCCAATATATGTAAACCTGCCATTCCCAACGGACCATCAGTATTAGCCCAGGCTCCATCCTTTGTGTTATTAATATCATAAATATAAATAAAATCACCATTGAGAGAAGCTGGATTAACCCTGACAAAATTGATATTATCTTTGTTATCGTAATCCGCACGGAAGATTGCGTAATAACCAACATAAACACTGTCAAGCTGCCTGCCACTTGTGTTATGTATTATAAAATCCCAAAAAAGTAAATTCTCGGCATAAGGTCTTCCATAACTGTAGGCAGTTTGTTCAACTTCAATTCCGGCTGAACCCTGCGGGTTAGAATTATTCCGGTCATCAAAAACGCTGTAAATATCCCGGTCAGAGACAAATTCGCCGGCGATTTCTTTTCCGTAAGCTGGCGAAGCCGGATCAATATCTATTCTAAAATGTCCGGGCCAGTACCGTGAACCGGGTACATTAACCCAATTTTGATTCTTATCAAAATATCCATGCGGCCAAGTCTGCGGATTATCGCTACTTGCAAGGAAAGGAGTTTCATCATTCGATGTTACTTTTACATCACCGGAAAATAATTTACCGCGTGATCCCGCTTTGGGAGACCAGTCAACTTTTTCAGAAATTCCTCCGAGTACTGAAGTAATAACATTACCCTTCACAGCTACTACAAGACCTAAACCAAAACAATACTGCCGTTCTGTATTCGAGGCAGCAGGCCAGTGGACAGCATCATTGAAGTATTCTAAATAATTTGACAGCGTCCCATAGTTTCCTAAATAATTTGAAACCTGACCTTTATCCTGAATCCCCAGTCCCCTTTCCGTTGAAACCGCGTGCATCTTTGATAACCGGTCAGGCATTATAGAAGATTTTAAATCTCTGTGGCAGTTTGAACAGCTCTTATTTTGTGCCGAGACTTTCGGAACGGCAAATGTCAGAACAACAACGGAAAAAAGAATAGTTTTAGATAAAATTCTTATCATAATTTATATTTCCTGTTACCAGCTTAATTGAATTCCCGCTTTAATAATTCTCGGCGGGCCGAGATTTGCCGGATTATGATCCGCATCAGGAGACGAACCGACAAACCCTGTATTGCCGGTAACAAATGGTTTCCCCGTGCGGGGATAGACATACAAAACATTTTCAACATTGAAGAGATTCGTAATTTCCACAAAAAGACTTGTCGGGAATCCCGAATTCCATATTTTCTTTGCTGCGCGAATATCAACAGTAGAAGTCCACGGTTTACGCGCTGAATTTATATCAACCCTGACGGAAGGATCTACATACGGAGTATAAGGCAGCCCGCTTGAAGCCTGAAATAAAACACTAAGGTTTACATCGGCAAAAGGATATATACCAAAGATTTGTAATCCCTTATTCTGTGGAATATTTATATTCACATTAGCGACAAATGTATGAGTCTGATCAAAATCCAGATAATTTTCGCGGTGGGGGATTTCTTCATTTGAATACGCGCTGACATAACCGCCAAGCGGTTGCGAATTATTTCCTTTGGCAACCATATATGTGTAGTTTATAGAGCCTGATAAATAATTACTGAACCGTTTATTCAGAGTAATATCAATTCCTTTTACGCTTGCATAATCTGAATTGTAGTAAACAACATAATCCTGCGATAAGTAGCTGACCTGCAATGTCGAAAGTAAATCTGTAATATCCTTATACCACCCTGAAACTTCAAGCGCGTAATCATCACTCAGTTTATACTTAATCCCGGCTTCATAAGCGATTGTTTTCTGCGCTTTCACCGAGGGATTTCCGAGTAAAGGCAGCGAGGTTGTAAGATCTTTATTATAGTTATAATATAGCGCATTATAATCAGGATTTTGGAAGAACTGACCATAAGAAAAATGAAGCACCGCACGATCAGTAACAGGATGAGCCAGACCAATACGCGGACTCAGTTGCGTCTTTGCGGGCACTTTTTGTTCCAGCGCGGGAATCCAGTTATTATTATTATCATAATAACCAAAGCGCCGGATATCAGCCCATGCAGTAGTATTCGGATCAACATAGTCGAATCTTAAACCGATATTCGCAATAAGATAATCATACTCCAGTTTGTCCTGAACGTAAAACGCACCTTCAACAGGCGAATGCGTATATTTATCTTTATATTGTGCCCCGCCCGCCCAGGGTTCTAATTCTTCGTGCACTTGAATATGATGGCTCTTTATTTCAAAACCTGATTTTAACAGATTGAAGTTATTAAGCTGATATGTAACATCTAATTTACCGCTGTTTGTCGCAGTCTTATTGTTTGAATAAGGAGAATCATCTCCTTTTACATAAAAGTAAACATCCGAACCTGTCTGCCCCCTCACATAATCTGAAGGCAATTTATTTCCAGCCTGCTCTATATAAAAATTATTAGAACGGGAGACCTGCAAAGTATAAAATAAATCAGAGCCTATGGCATGTGTCAATATTGCCGCATACCGGTCAGTTGTTTTTTCATGATGGCTTTGATTTTCGCTCAAATATTTCCAGACATGATTATAATTCTGATATTCATTCTTACTGCTCTGAGCGGATAAGGATAATTTTATAACCGGACTAATCCTGTATGTCAGTTTGGAAAATATATCGCGTTCCAGGTTATACCCGTTGGGGAGATAACTATCCTCATTTTTTGTTTTTCCTGAAATTAAAAATGTAACGTTATCTGTAAACGGCAAAGGTCCATTGAACGATGCGTTAATCATACCGGCTATGGGAATATCTAATTTTAATGGGGCAAAGGAAATTCGGTCAATAACAGAATTGTTCGAATACGAATATAAATCCTGCACACCGCCGAATGGACTGGATTTTCTGTATGGCGACTGATTAATCATTGGAGAGGTGTATTCGACTTTCCCGTGGAATGTATCGCCGCCTTCTTTCGTTACTATATTTACAATGCTCGACATTGCTTCCCCGTACTCTGCATTGAACGAACCGCTGACAATTGATAATTCCTGCACCGCATCTTTATTGATTGTATTATTAAAATCACCATATAAAGGGTCTTTTACATACTGCCCGTCAATCAGATAAGCTATCTCGCCACTGCGCCCTCCGCGTGCATGAATTTCGCCACCGGCATCTTTGGTGAAGCCTGCCTTAGTTGATAAAACATCCTGAATAGTATTTACCGGCAGATTACTAAATTCCTCAGATGTAATTACAGAAAATTTTGCAGTTTTATCTTTTTGGAAAAGAGGGCGTTCCGCAGTTACGATTACTTCATCCGACAAAACCGTTGTAGGTTCCAGTAAAAAATCTATCTGTGTAGTCAGGTCCGCCGAAACAACCACATTTGTTATCCTTGTGGGTTTATAGCCAAGCATTGTAGCACGCACGGTATATGTCCCGGGGAAAATATTAATGATATAATATTGACCGTTGTTATCCACGACTGAACCCAGCGCCGTCTTTTCAATGACAATTGTCGAACCTGAAAGCGTTTCGCCGGTTAGGTGATTTTTTACTACACCGGATATTTTCCCTGTCGTTCCGGCTGTCAATAATGAACACTGTATTACAAGAATAGATAATATTCCAACTGTTTTCCGCATTGTAATCTTCAAGCGTCATTCCCAAAAATAGTTATAAAATATAAATACCCGGTCTCTTCTGACCGGGGACATTTCGGAAAATTTTTCTATTCTGTCTTTACTTCATTAATATCATTTTTTTGATTTGAGTATTATCTCCCGATTTCAGGGCATAGAAATACACGCCGGTTGGAACGATATTACCCGTCTCATTTTTTCCATTCCAGCTGACAGAATACTGCCCTGCGGATTGTTCGCGCGATACCAGAGTTTTAATTTCTCTGCCAAGCTGGTCAAAAATTGCAAGTACAACAAAGCCGCCTGAAGCAAGCTGATATGATATTCTTGTTTCAGGATTAAATGGATTAGGATAATTCTGTTCCAGAATAAATCCTTTAGGACTGTTTTTATTGCCACTTACGCCGGCTGGTGCTAACCTTTTAACTACAATATTGTCGAAATATGCAGGAAGCCCGTCAGTATCCTGCTGGAAACTATATAAACCAAATTTCCCCGATGTTACACGGGTTGGGATTGTATCAATAACAGGATTTCCGTTCAGAAGAACTCCGTCAAAATAATTCCAGATTGTTGTCTGCGTATCGCTGGTTGAACGAACTTCAATTTTCAATTTATGCCAGCCATCGGCAGTCGGGAAAAGACCCAGATTTGACGTTCCACTAAAATTTTTATTGAATAAAGGTATAAATGTGGTTGTATCAGATTTTAACCCGGAGAAATTGATCCGGTTGCTCGCATCAAAATCTGCGCGTAATTTATAAAAATCATGTTTAGAGCTGTCAGCATAGACGACTAACCCTGTATATGCCGATAAAGGCTGATTAACATATACATAAACATCGGCTTCAATAGAGTAATCCTTTAAGCCCAAATCCCCCGCTACGGCAACCGCAGAACCAGTATATGAACTGTTCAAATCCTGAAGATACCCGACATAGCTGCCTCCGCCCGTTAATACCTGAGGTGCCTGGGTAGCCGGAACCGCCTGCAATGAATCTTCTGCGGCATAATAGGTTTCCCATTGCGAACTTACTTTGCCTGATTCAAAATTTTCCTCAAAGATTACTTCCTGAGCAAATGTAAACTGAGAACCAATTGTTAAAGAAATAAGAATAACAAAAAACAAACCGGATAAGAACTTTTTCATAGTGTTTCCTAAGATTAATTGAATATTTTTTACAAATTTTAATGCGGTACCGGAACGCGTACATCCTACAGAGTATGAACGGATGACTCTCTAATAACCGCGGACATTGGATGTATGAGTAAAATAAAGAGCTGTCGGAAGCTACAACAGAGAAAATTTCCATTAATATACGATGAAAGATATTTTAATACCGCTCTGCTATCGAGGTATAAGTGTGTAGTTGAAATAATATATTTTTTCTTGTTCATTTTGTCTTGTTCATTCTTTAATTATTTTCTAAATCTAAACCGCGTTCTTAAATTAACCCTGTTATTTTTTAGTCCTGAAAATTATGCTAATGCAATATAATAAAAAAAAAGGCGCTTCACATAATGGAAAGCGCCTTGATATAAAAATCTATATGATAACAGAATTAAGTAAAGCCTTTCTGTAATGATACTGTACATATTATACAGCAGGAACAAATTACTGCCTGTGTTAACTCTGCATCGATATTTTTAGTAATGTTTTCCATAATTCTGCCTGTACGATAAGGTTTATTTTAATATCTGTCATTTTTAAAATCGTTTGATAACATAATTTTTCTATTTCAATAATGATGCGCTTGTCGCCTCAATCTTGTTTACTTTTATTTCTTTCCTTAAAATAATTTCATCCGATTTTGGTTTGATTACATCCAGCCATTCAGCAGACTCATACACCGCCTTATATAACCGTTCTTTTTCCTCATCATTCTTAAATTTTCTAATCCATATATAGAGGTCGGGGTCTTCGAGATCAATAAAACTTGCCACTACCTCTATTCCTTTTGAGGTTTGAAACGGAATTATCTCTTCTTCCATAAGTTTAATCCATTTATCCCTTGTACCTGGTTTAAGACGATATTGCCTGAGTTCAAAAAACATATTATTCTCCTGTGTTTAATTAGTTATTTATCTTTTTCATAAGCCAGGCTATGTTTTCGCCCAGTACCTGCATATTCTGTAATCCTTCTTCGTCATGTTCAACATCGCCTACATCCCGTCCGACTCCAAAATTCCAGTAAGACGCGCCGGGGACAATCATCTGGGTAATATGCAAAAAGTGATTTATTGTATCGAGTGCATGAGTTGCTCCGCCTCTTCTTACCGCAATAACACCGGAACCAACTTTCCTTTTATATAAGAATCCGCTTGCTCTGCCGACTCTTCCCGCCCTGTCAATCAATGCTTTTAATTCGGGGGTTACATCGGAAAAATACACAGGCGAACCAAGTATGATTCCATCTGCTTCTTTCATTTTCTGTATAATTTCATTTACAATATCTGATTCATTCGCGCATTTTTCATCCTGTTTCTTTTGACAAACGTTACAGGCACTACAGCCTCTTATAATTTTGCCCGCTAACTGAATCATTTCTGTTTCTATACCTTCCTTATGAAGTTCATTAAAAACTTTATTGATTAAAATGGCGGTATTCCCATTTTTACGTGCACTTCCGTTAATTGCTATTACTTTCATTTCACTCCAGATTTTAGATTTTTTGAAAAATTAGAACTACTATATAAACAATAACCGGTATGTATTTCTATTTATTTTTATGTAACAATTATTTTCACTTAATCAGTTTCCGATGGAAGCAAAATAATATCGTCTGAAGAAGAATTTGTCTTCATTTTCAGAGCATAAAAGCTTAGGATTGCCCTTTTTGACTCTTTTAGTGTCGGCGTTGACTCTTTTAGTGTCGGCGTTGACTCTTTTAG
>JBAXDX010000019.1:0-38970 GCA_037140715.1 Ignavibacteria bacterium | reverse complement strand
AAGCACTTATCAGGAATACCGGAGTTACGGATCTGGCTTTTGCTCTTGTTCCCACGTCCGAAACATCCTGCATTAATATAGGTGTAAATTTGTTGCGGGGTGAAAAGATGACAATAATGCTGAGCGACCTCGGTAATCTGAATAATATATTCCTCAATGTTACTAATCTCTATGTGGTTGGACAGGGGAATTATTCGGTTACTATTCTGTAGTGTGAGTTCTTATTAATCTGAATAAATTCATTGCCCGGGTTTTTACCCGGGTAATGAAAGTTTCTTCTTACTCATTTTCTTTATAAGCGGGTATGATTAGGTTTAATCAGATAAATCCTGTGAATGTTGATTATACATAGCCTGCGTATCATTATAGTTCCGGTTATTTCAGGTAAATCATCTTCCTCGATTCAATAGTATTGCCAGCCTTTAGCTGGTAATAATAAATACCGCTCATCAAACCATAGCTGGCTGCATCAAAGTATATTTCATATACCCCGGGTTGCTTTTCTTCGTTAATCAGTATTGCCATCTCACACCCTAAGACATCGAAGACTTTAAGACTAACATTGACAGTCCCGCTGGTGTTTGCAATCCCGAATTTTATCTTTGTACCCGGATTAAAAGGATTGGGATAGTTCTGTTCGAGCTGAAAAGTCGTAATGTTTTCAATATTCTTATATACATTTACAAGGTTTGCATTTTTTATGATAAGTCCGTTCGGGTCAGGAATTACGGAGACAGGTTCGCTTCTGACATCGAGCGTAAATGACTGTTCCTGTTTATCGTTCCACACGGTAATAATTGTATCCATCCCTGATGTAAAGTTTATTTTAATTTGAACCGGCATCGTAAAAAATACGGGATTAGTATTCTGTGTCTGGCTGATGTTCAGGTTTACTCTGTAAGTATCCATGCTGGTTCGGGCTGAATTCCATGAATAAGAATACTTAGGATAGTTCTCTCCGTAAATCCATTCATCAAAGAAAAACTTCAGACTCTTGCCGTAAACCGATTCGGCAACGCCCTGAAAGTCGGGAGTAGTGGCAACATTGTAAGCATAACGGGAGTCGTTGGCGTATGTTTTCATAATCTTATAGAAAATGGAATCGCCGACAACACCCCTGAGCATGTGAAGAACAGCCGCGCCTTTATAATAAGAACGGCTGATATTAAAAATTTCATAGACATTAGTAATGTCATCTAAATATATTGGTCCGGCTGCATATTTAGCTCCGGATATCAACCCCGCCATGTATGAATCATACATTGTTTTTCCGTAAGCGTCCTCGTAATAAATTGCAGTACAGTATTCGGCAAAGCCTTCATTAAGCCAGATATCTTCCCACTTTGCGCAGGTAATTTTATCACCAAACCACTGATGAGCAAGTTCGTGGGAGATTAATTCCTCATCGAAACTTACAAGCGAAGTAATGGTCTGATGCTCCATTCCTCCTCCCCATCCGAACTGGGCATGTCCGTATTTTTCTTTGATGAATGGATAAAGCCCGAACCGGTCAGAGTAAATCTTCAGCATGTCTATAGTCTTATCAAGAGCCTGCTTAGCCTGCTCGTTAAAGTTCTCCGGGAATATATAATTCATTACAGCCATCGAATCAGTTGTCGAGTATTTGAAATAATTAGTGTAAAGCGTATAGTTAGTCAGAGCAATTGAGATTAGATACTGAGCAATCGGGTAACGGCTCTTCCATTTGACAAGATGCGTTCCGTTGCCATTTTCCGTAATGCCTTCGAACGTTCCGTTAGAGGCAACGGTCATAGCCGAGGGGCAGGTTACCCATACATCGGAAGAATCTGCTTTATCGGCGGGAGTATCCTTGCATGGGAACCAGTCGCGCGTGCCATAAGGTTCGCTAAGACTCCAGATAATCCTCTGTCCGTTATGCTGTTCGTCTGTGTAGTTGCCGAAACCGGAAGTGGCAGGGCTACCATGATAAGAAATTTTCAGGTAAAAGACTTCACCATAAGAATATGTACGGGGAAGCGTAATCGCTATTTGGTTGGATGGTCTTGTGTATGTAAGTTTTTGGTTGTCTAAAGATACATCGCTGACTGTAAGTCCGCTGTATAAATCAAGGAACAGACTATCCAATGCCTGGTGTGCACTTCTTATTCCGATAGTAGCGGTGCCTGATATGTATCCGACAGAGTCTGTGATGTTAAGTTCAAGCTTATAATAGGTAACATCGATAGCCGCATCGCCAGGATACCGGGTCTTTTGAAATATCTGCATTTCATCTGGCTGAGCGGAAATAAATCCTGCTAAAAAGAATATAAATAGTGCAACGTAGCTGATTTTCATGGCAGTTTCTCCTTTTTTGTGTATTCAGATCCGATATATATATAATGTTCTGCTGCCCGCGCAATATATGTCCGGACAATTATCTGTCGTTTAGATTTAACACTCCAAAGCTAATAAAAATTTATTCCAAATAAAATACTGCCGGGAATAAAAAAAGCCGCGGGGTCATCGCGGCTTTTAATAAGCAACTAATACGTAACAGGAAAACTTAGAACCTTGTATCGCCGGCTACCTTATTATAGATGTACTGAACTTCAATCCATGCCGGTGTGCCGGGTACGCCACCACCTCTGTTAAATATTTTTATCTTCGAGTAATGATTGTCATTATCAACAGCGAAGAAATAATTTGTTTCAGTATCCTTGACACTCTTTACCCATGTAGCATCTTTTACAGGAGAAGCTACTCCGTCAGTAAGAGTTGAAGAAGAAGCTAACTTGAAATGAGTTATTCTTGTAAGTCCGGAAGCGCCGTTAGCCGAAGCGACAACATATCCTGTACTGTTATAGAATACATCAACCTTTGCTCTGTCCGTAGCCGATGAACCAATGCCCGAAGCTGTTCCGCTTGAAAGTATAAGTCCGCTTGGCTGTGCCGCAGTTGTGCCGACAGTTTCATATAACTTAATTGATGTAAGGAATGTCTGCGTAGAGGCAGGGAATTCCTTGTTATATTCTGTGGTACTATCCGAAACAACAATAGCTGAGAATACAATATCGGTAAATCCTGTCAGCTTAAGAGTAATGCTGACTGTGCCAGCATCGAGACTGGTAAGAGTGTCAGGTGTTACCCTGCCTGTGCTGGTTCCGTCTTTCCATATCTGTGCGCCTGAAGGAGTGGACTTTATCACTAAAGAACCTTTTGCCACAGGGGTAACAGGGTTTGTTGTGCTGTCGCTACATGAGTTTAATGCAACTGCAAATACTAAAACGAATAAACCAATAATAAATTTTTTCATTAATAACCTCATAGTTTAATTTGTGATATTTTATTGTTAAGCCTGGAACAAGTATAAAGCAACACTATTTCTTTGATAAACTAAAGCTGAGCTTCATTCCGTCAATATCCATTGTAAAGGTGCCTGATAACTTTGTCGAATCTTCTGAAAGCTGAGCCGCGTATCTGCCCTGGAACCTGCTGTGGAGAAGGTCCTTCATTGTAACTTTCTTTGTATCCGGATCAATTCTACCGCTTACCTGCTGATTAATTACTTCGCGGTAATTAATAGTAATTTTACCCTTGAACTCGTTTTCACTTTGTTCTGTGATTGTAAGCTTAGTGGCTCTGCCGTCAAACTTACCGCTCCATACGCCTTTAATATCGGGAGCTGTTATCCTGACCGGTTCTTTTTGTTTAACCTTTGCCGTATCCACAGGAACTGTTTTTGTTGCCTGAGGAGTTTCCTTAGTCTGCGGTTCTTCCTGCTTTTTCTGACAGCCTGACAGAACTCCGATAAGTAAACCAATTGCGACTACAGCCGTTAATCTGATGACTGAATCATATTTCTTCGAACTTTTCATGAGCATTACGCCTCCCTGAGTTGTGATTAAATAGTTATTGAAATAATTTATGCAAAATATACTCTATATTTAGACAATATTCCATTTGGCAGCAATAATATTTTCACAGAAATATAAATTAAGTGTGCAATCTGTATCGTTTAAGGAAATTAAGACTTAAAAAAACCGATTATTTTATTATATTTGCAGAAGTTTAACTATTGAAGGAGAAAAATACCATCGAAAAGCAAAGCAAAAATAAGAATGATGTAATTGATAAAATCGTTTCGCTGGCAAAGCGAAGAGGATTTGTTTTTCAGTCAAGCGAAATCTATGGCGGACTTAATGGCTGTTGGGATTACGGCCCGTTAGGAGTTGAACTTCTGAAGAATGTTAAGGAAGAATGGTGGAAGTTCATGACTTACCGTGAGAACATTGAGGGGCTGGATGCTTCTATCTTAATGCATCCGAGAGTATGGGAAGCAAGCGGACATGTTGAAAACTTTACGGACCCTATGATTGACTGTAAACAGTGCAAAGCGCGCTTCCGCCTCGATACGCTGGCTGAAAATATCCCGGCTAAGAGAAAGGAAAAGGCTCTTAAAGAATTATCCGAATCACTCGCGTCAGATGCGGACTTGTCGGCTAAGTTATCAGAAGCATATACCGGAGCTAAGGATGAGTCTGTTATTGTCTCAGCTTTCGACACTATCATTGAGAACAAAGAACTAAGCGGACTTTTGCTGTCAAAGCTTAACTGTCCGCAGTGCGGTAATGCCGGTACGTTTACCGCGGCAAGACAGTTTAATCTTATGTTCAAGACTTTCATTGGTCCGGTTGAAGATACAGGAGCTGTTGTTTATTTAAGACCTGAAACAGCTCAGGGAATATTTGTTAATTTCCTGAACGTTCAGAGTTCCAGCCGTCAGAAACTTCCTTTCGGAATTGCTCAGATAGGCAAAGCCTTCAGGAATGAAATAAACACAAAGAATTTTCTTTTCCGTACACGTGAGTTTGAACAGATGGAAATGCAGTTCTTTGTAAAGCCTGCGGAAGATACGCAGTGGTATGATTACTGGAAAAAAGAGAGACTGGAATGGTTCAAATCGCTGGGAATGAGTCCGGAGAAACTCCGCTACCATGACCATCCGAAAGATAAACTTGCTCATTACGCAAAGGAAGCTACTGATGTGGAATATCTCTTTCCGTTTGGCTGGGGAGAAATAGAAGGTATCCATAACAGAACCGACTTTGATTTAAGCCGTCATCAGGAATTTTCCGGCAAGTCGCTTAAGTATTTTGATGAAGAATCAAAAGAGAAATTTACCCCTTTCATCATCGAGACGTCAGCGGGTGCAAGCCGTTCGTTCATGGCTTTCCTGGTCGATGCATTCTATGAAGAAGAAGTAAACGGAGAAACCCGGTCAGTCCTAAGATTCCATCCTAAGCTTGCGCCCGTTAAAGTAGCCGTGCTTCCGCTGGTGAATAAAGACGGAATGCCTGAAGTGGCACGCAGGATTGATGATAATCTTCGCCCCTTCTTAAAAGTATTTTACGATGACAAAGGAGCGGTCGGCAGAAGATACCGCCGTCAGGATGAAATTGGAACGCCTTACTGCATCACGGTTGATACGCAGACGCTCGAAGATAACACGGTTACCGTCCGCGAAAGAGATTCAATGGCGCAGGAAAGAGTTATGACTGACGACCTGCTGGTATATCTGCTCAGGAAGATTAATACTTTCGGCAAATAGCAACCCCAGGTTATACTAAATATAAATTTAACTTTAAAAAGTATAAACACATGAGAACTGCGTGGCAGCATGAGTAAGATTCCCATGTTGCCATGTTATACAATTGTGGGAGAATTTTAATTGAAAAGATTATGCTTGCTGTTATTTATTGTTGTTGCCACCACATCTCTCAGAGCGCAGCCGGACAGATTTGATTCGCTGGTAACAATTGGGATTAACAAGATATATAATATTAAGTTTGATGAAGCAGAGCGCGTCTTTAAGGGAGTAATTGCTGATTATCCCAGTCGTCCTGCGGGGAAGTTCTTCCTTGCAATGACTGACTGGTGGAAGATAATGCTTGATGTGGATAATGAAAGCTATGATGATATTTTCTTTGCAAAGCTTGAGGATGTGATTTACCAGTGCGACCAGATACTTAAAAAAGATGAAGCAAACGTGGATGCTCTATTCTTTAAGGGAGGATCAATCGGATTCCGCGGGTGGCTGCGTGCCTTCCGCGAAAGCTGGCTGAAGGCAGCTGATGACGGGCGCGATGCTTTGCCAATCATTTACCGTGCATATAAGCTTAATCCTGATAATGTTGATGTACAGCTTGGTTTCGGTATTTATAATTATTATGCATCTATCATTCCGCAGCACTACCCGTTCGTCATACCGCTTATGATTTTCTTTCCTGTGGGAGATAAAGAAAGAGGTATAAAGGAACTTTCCAATGTGGCATTAAGGGGGAAATATGCAAAAACTGAAGCAAGGTATTTCCTGATGCAACTTTATTATCAGTTCGAGGGAAATTACGATAAGGCGCTTGAATATGCCCGTCTGCTTAACAGAGAGTATCCTGATAACCCCGTCTTTGAACGCTATGCAGGACGTATAAGCGTAAAGAAAGGGGACTTTCAGACGGCTGACTTTGTCTTTAACGATGTGCTGACCAAAGTTAGTAAGGGTTTGACCGGCTATGATAACGCTGCCAGCCGTGAGGCTGTATATTATCTCGGTTATCACAAGAAGCTGATGGGACAATTTGATTCAGCTCTCATGTACTTTAAGCTATGTGAAAATCTTTCAAGAAAGCTTGACGGTGCTAATCAGTCAGGATTTCTCGTAAACTCCGTTCTATACATCGGCAATATTTATGACCAGTCCGGACAAAGAGATAAAGCCCTTGCCTGTTACAAGGAACTCCTTGATATAAAAGAATTCGGACAGTCCCGCGTGCTGGCTAAGAAATATATTGAAAAACCTTTCGGGAAATGGTAATATGAAGAGAAGTAATTTGTAACTTTTAAGAGAGCGCCGGGGGTTAATGTTACACTTCTGATTTCATATCTCTGGTCATAAGATCGGTAGTAGCTTTGACCGGGTCTTTTTGTTCAAAGAGGACTTTATAAACCTCGTCAATAATCGGAGTGGATACCTGATGCTGTTCGGAAAGCTGTTTAACCGAGCGACATGTTTCAACGCCTTCGGCTACCATGGTCATTGTTTTTAAGATTTCCTTAAGCGTTTTTCCTTCTCCTATCTTTTCTCCGACAAAACGGTTGCGACTGTGTTTGCTCATACAGGTTACAATAAGATCACCCATGCCTGAAAGTCCGGCAAATGTCTCCGTTCTGGCTCCTATTGCAACGCCAAGTCTGGAGATTTCAGCAATTCCACGGGTCATAATGGCAGCTTTTGTATTATCTCCGAAATTTGCACCGTCAATAATACCCGCACCAATCGCCATGACATTCTTAACAGCTCCGCCAAGCTCCACGCCGAGAATATCGGTAGATGAATACACCCTGAAATATGAAACTATAAAAGCCGCCTGAATGCTTTTTGATGTAGCTATGCTTGTTGAAGCGGCGACAACAGCAGTCGGAATCCTGTGGCTTACTTCTTCAGCATGGCTGGGACCGGAGAGTACACCAATCTGTTCAGAATCAAGAAAAGGTAGCTGATCCTGGAGCATCTGTGACATAGTAAGCAGCGACTTATTCTCAACACCTTTGGAAACACTAACAAATATTGTATTTCTTACATCATTGTAATCAAATTTCCTGACTACGTTCCGCATGAATTGTGACGGGACAGCCAGAACGAGTATATGCTGGTTTGAAGAGGCCTGGTTGAGGTCGTGGGTTATTGTAATTCCCTTAGGTATTTCAATGCCGGGCAGGTAAATCTTATTTATTCTGCACTTGTTAAGGTCTTTGGAATATGCTCTGTCATGTTCCCAGAGAGAAACATTATGTCCATTGTAATGGAGTAATATTGAAAGAGTAGTACCCCAGCCGCCAGCGCCGATTACGGAAATATTCATAGTTGGTGTCTTTATGTTTCTAATTGGAAAGGAAGATTAAGCAACCTTCTCAGCCACTTTTTTTACCGAAAAGATTTATCCTGTTTTCATTGCCGGCTAAAAGTCTTCTGACGTTTGCGCGGTGAGTATAAATGATAAGAAAACTGATACCAATTGTAAAGGGAAGTACAATTCCGTAACCCGGGATATCAACGTGAAATATATTTTCGCGGATGATAAGCACAAGCGGAACTGATATAGCTCCCAGAATAGAGCCAAGAGAAATATATTTAGTAATCATTACAACAATCGCAAAGACTACGATGGCAACAATCATATCAACTGTAATAATTGTAAACAACATCCCCAGAGCAGTTGCTATACCCTTACCGCCTTTGAAGCCGGCGAAAACTGTCCATACATGACCTATTACAGCCGTAAGCCCCGCCAGGATTTGAATGAGGGTAAAGTCATCGAAAGGAGTAGCGTTTTCAAAAGGCACGCTTCCCTGGTAAAGCCGGGCTATAAAGACTACGGCAACCGCACCTTTCAGCGCATCAAGGAGGATAACGAGGATCCCGTATTTCCATCCCAGTATACGATAAACATTTGTGCCACCGGCATTCCCGCTACCATAATTACGTATATCTATGCCCCTGACTAATCTGCTTACAATAATGCTTGTAGGAACAGAGCCGACCAGATATGATAACAATAAAATTATAAATAATAGATACATACTTTAATTGTGCTTATTAATGATAAATACCATAGAAAGTTTACGCATATTCATAGAAAATTGCAAGATAAAACTATACAGGAGATGCCTGTCATACCGATAAATCGTCTCCGGGTTATAGTTATTTTGGAAATTTAATAACACCGTCATTCAATCGAATAATCTTTTGCTTGATTTTATTCTTACTCTCTTTTATGGCAAAGTTCATCAGCCATTCCTGGGAACTAATCTTTCTTGCATCTTCTGCCAACTCAGGAATAACATATTTGCCATCAGGCTTAAGCTGTCGGGCTTTTACGTTATCCTTAAGCGATACATTAAGCACAGTTTTAATCAGATACTGTTTAAGGTTATCATCTGTAAGCGGGAAAGCTATTTCAACGCGACGGTACAGGTTGCGAGGCATCAGGTCTGCACTGCTGAGGTAAATATCTTCACTGCCATTATTATAGAAATAAAAAATCCTGCTATGCTCAAGGTAGCGTCCAACAATACTGACTACTTTGATGTTCTCGCTTAAACCGGAAACCCCGGGTATAAGACAACAAATTCCACGGACTATCAGTTCAATCTTAATGCCACAGTTTGAAGCTTCGTAAAGAGCAGCGATTAAAATCGGGTCAACCAGAGAGTTAAACTTAAATATCAAATGCCCCTTGCCTCCGGCTTTTACGTTCTCGATTTCGCGACCGATAAGCCTGAGGAATTTCTCTTTCATATTAATAGGAGCGACAAAGAGTTTACGGAAATCCTTCTGGTTTGAATAGCCGGTCAAATAATTAAACAGGTCGGAAACATCGGCGCAGATATCCTCATTCGCAGTAAAAAGCCCGATGTCTGTGTATATTTTAGCGGTAAATGAGTTATAGTTGCCCGTACCTAAATGGACATAACGTTTAACGCCATCATTTTCTTTTCTGACTATGAGTGCCATTTTAGCGTGAGTCTTAAGACCAACAAGACCATATATAACATGGACGCCAACCTTTTCAAGTTCGCGCGCCCAGTAAATATTATTTTCCTCATCGAATCGTGCTTTTAGTTCTACAAGCACCGCAACCTGCTTGCCTCTCTGAGCTGCCTCAATTAGCGCTCCGACAATGGGCGAATTTGCACCTACGCGGTAAAGAGTCTGTTTAATGGCCAACACATCCGGGTCAAGGGAGGCTGTCTTGATAAAATCAATAACAGGCGAAAAAGAATGGTAAGGATGATGAATCAGAATATCACGTTTTTTTATCTTGCTGAAGATATTTTCATCCCCTTCAAAAACCGAGGGGATAACCGGATGGTGCGGTTTATCTTTAAGATTATGGAAAGGCAGGTCGCAGAGCTTAATTACATCGGACATTCCGAGTGGGCCTTCTATACTCTGGACGTCTTCTTTGGTAATCTCAAGATTCTTAATCAGTGTTTTCTGCAGGTGGTCAGGCATATCGCTGGCTATTTCAAGCCGGACTACGGAACCGAACCTTCTCTGCCGGATATTCTCCTCGATTACCTGCAAAAGATCATCAGCTTCATCTTCCTGAAGCTCAATATCCGTATCCCTTGTAGTTCTGAAACGGTAAGACTGAAGAATCTCCATACCGGGGAATAAGAGGTACAGGTTAATCTTAATCAGGTCACCCACCCAGACGAACCTTGTATTTACGTGCGAAACAGTCTTTTTCTCAGAATTTATAAGATCATCGAAATGAATAAGACGCGACAGAATGTTTGGCACCTTAACTCTTGCAAAATGCTCTTTGCCTGTGGGTTTCCGCACAACAACAGCCAGACTTAATGACAGATTCGATATATATGGGAAAGGTCTGCCGGGGTCAAAAGCCAATGGTGTCAGCACAGGGAATATTTCTTTTTTAAAGTAATCATTCAACAGTTTTTGCTCATTAGGCGAGAAATCTTCATCAATACTGGCTATTATAATATTGTTTTGTCTCAATCCCGGTATTATTTCATCAGTCCAGATATCCTTAACGATTTTAAGCATCGGAAGAATTTCCTTTTCGATCCTCTGTATCTGCTCTATCGGCGTTAATCCGTCGATTGTCAGATCTGGTACATTAGCTATTACCTGCTCTTTAAGTCCTGAGATTCGAATCATATAGAACTCATCAAGGTTAGAACTAAAAATGGAAAGGAATTTAACCTTTTCAAGTAGTGGTGTCTGCGGGTTTATTGCTTCTTCGAGAACGCGCCTGTTAAACTCTATCCAGCTTAAGTCGCGGTTAAAGAAATTTTTTGGATTGTTATACTTTTTTAATAAATCTTTGGCTTGCATGTTGTTCTTCTTAGTGAATAATTGATAATTGACCTGATTCTTTTCCTATTATATTCTTCATTCAAAACTGATAACCACTTATGTAAGTTCTCTCTTTCTGGCTGATGAATAATTGTCAAGGTCGTAGAAGATTTGTAACTCCGGAACCTTTTGCCTTCGGATAATAATTCCCGCATTTTCAAAGAATTCTTCTGCAAGTGTATCATGATAATCAGAAAATATTATAATTTCTTTTATCTTAGCTGCTATTAATGCTTTCGAGCAGTTAGTGCAGGGCATATTGGTAACATAAGCAACGGCCCCTGAAGTGGAAATACCATGAGCAGAACATTGAATTATAGCATTCATTTCCGCGTGGATTGTTCTGACACAATGATTATCAACAATATAACAGCCGACATCCTCACAATGCGAACTGCCGGGTATTGAGCCGTTATAGCCTGTTGAAAGTATCTGCCTGTCGCGAACCAGTACGCATCCGCAATGCATCCTCGGACAAGTCGAGCGTTCGGAAACCAGCATGGCAAGCTTTAGAAAATAATCGTCCCACGATGGACGGATTCTGTGATTATGCTCCATTTAGTTTATGACTCCATAATTGTTAATGTTTGGACGGATACATGTTTCCTTCTATCATGGCTCCAATATAGCAATTTTAGTCAAAATAAAACAGATTAGAACATGGTAAATTAGAATCTTTACATCCGCAGCACACATGATTTATATAAAACCTGCCATAATTTTTGTTGGGTTAATAAACTTTATTTATTATCTTAGCTCAGAAAATAAAGCATTAAACCTGAGTATCCATTATCGCGGGCTGTTAATATGACAATAGGCATAATTCCAAATATATCGAAGGAAAATATCGGCAGGGTTACCGCTTTCTTTGCCCAGAAATTAAAAGAACACGGGTTCAACTTTATATTTAGCGCAAAGACCAGACAAATTTACGATGAACTTCCGCCACAACTTAAACATTGCAGATTCATTGATACCGAAGACCTGTTCGATAGCTGCGACCTTATTGCCTCAATTGGCGGGGATGGCACGATGCTTCACACGGCTTTCTTTGCCCGGGAAAGTAAGACCCCCATCTTCGGAATTAATTTCGGCAAGCTGGGCTTCCTTGCTGAGTTTGATATGAACTCAATAGATAATTCGCTGGAAGAGATTAAAAACGGAGAGTATCAAATCGAAGAACGTATGCTACTTGAAGGCGACCTCTCTATAAGTGGTAGCAATAAGCTCTATGCAGCTAATGATATTGTGATTGATAAAGGCGGCTGGCCTAAAATGATAGAACTTTCTCTTATGGTAAACAATGATTATGTGACAACATTCGCTGCAGACGGACTTATACTTGCCACACCTACCGGCTCAACCGGTTATTCCCTTTCTGCCGGCGGACCGATTGTCAGTCCTGAAGCTTCTGTAATTACAATCAGTCCTATTTCACCGCATTCACTTACTATGCGTCCGTTAGTACTTTCCAGCGATAAAATAATATCGATTAAGATAAGTTCACATCATAAGAATATTCAGATAAACTGCGACGGGCAGAGAGTTTCCAGTTACCCGCCACCGTTGGATATCTCTGTTTACAAAAGCGGGAAGATAATAAGGCTCATTCACACTAATTCTACAAATTATTTTAAGATATTAAGAGAAAAACTCTTCTGGGGACTTGACGCGAGAAGGATTCAATAAAAAAAATGAGGTTATAATGAACCGGTTACTTATATTTTCTTTACTGTTTGTCGTAACACTTCAGGCACAAAATAAATCAAGGATGGTTACAGATGAAAAATCAGGAGGACAGATGTTAACAGGTATTTCCGACCGCCCGGTTTTTAGCGACACTACTTTCTCATGGTGGTTTAATTCTGAATATGAGGGGTACAAGGTTAAGATCAAAGACCTTGACGGCGTAAAAGAAAAGATAAAGGATTTTGATATTACCATCGTTATGGCTGCATGGTGTGGCGACAGCCGCCGCGAGATACCAAGATTTTATAAAATCCTCGATTCTCTGGAATATCCCTCCGATAAAATTAAGCTTATTATGGTTGACAGGAAAAAGAAAGACCCATCGGGCGAAGCTGACAGCCTTAAGATTAGGTTTATACCGACAATTATTTTTTATAACGGCAAGACGGAAGCAGGAAGAATAATCGAAGCACCAAAAGAAACGCTTGAGACAGACATACACAATATCATCTTCGGTACAGAATGAGGAATACAGAATAACTATTGCGGGCTACTTTATCCTGACCGGCTTGTTAAGATATTGAAAGACGGGTTATTAAGCCCGTCTTTCTAAGAACCGGATTAAAAAACAAGGCTCAGACCAAATGCAAGATGACTTTGGTCGAGTGAGGGATTATTCGTATAAGTAACATTAATAGGCAACTGGAATTTGTCGGTAATTGCAATAGATTTTGCAACATTAAAGCCAATATTAACAAACCCTGCTTTTTCAGTAACGTAATAAGCACTTTTGTCAGTTACAAATCCTGCGATAACTGATAAAGATGTCTCCGAAATTACAAATGGATAGGATGCCTGAATATATATAGAATTATCAGGGTCATTGGATAAATTAGAGTAAACACTCAGGGAAACCGGGCATTGTTCGGGGCCGGTATAGCTAAGTCCGCCTTCAATAGTATGCGCTGCCGTAGCTGCCTTGGCACCTGATACTGGCTTAAAGTGTCCAAAAGGAATATCTAAATAGGGGGTATAATAATCAGTAAAAGTAACAGTAACAGCTCCGGCTTTCTCGGTAGAATAGCCATAAGAAGCCCAGATATCATTTTCGGTATAAGTTGATTTACTGCCATTCGGATCTGTAGTTTCGCTTAAAGCATAAGCGCCCCAGAGTCCGACAGAAAGCCCGCCGGTTGAATAAGTAACCGAAGGCTGGAAAGAAGGCGAGTTACCTAAATCGAGGCCTCTCCATAAGTAACGGCTGTAAATATCTGCGCCAAGTTTAATCTGTCCGAATGAACTGATGTTAGCGACAAAAACAATGAATAAAATTGAAAGTACTTTTTTCATCTCTGTTCTCCTATGAAATTATGATGATATTGAAAAAAAAGCTTAATCCGGTCAGTTTTTGTTTCCCAACAGAATGTTTTATAATGGGAAACTATGGCACGGACTAAATTAATAAGGTTAACGGTTACAATTATATTAAAAAATTAGGCAAATGTCAAACAAATTATATTTGCAATGGCAAACATACGCAGGCACAGATATTCAGCAAGCTGATATTTAATATTAAAAAGCGTTTAATGAGAAACCAGAAGCTATGTATTATCTGTCAGTTCCCGAAAAGAATCGCAACTCCGGCCACAGCAATAAAAGCCCCGATAATTGATCCAAATGAGAGCTTTTCCTTATACATAATTCTGATTATTGGAAGCATTAATATTGGGGAAGTGGACATTATCGTTGCGGCAATACCCACCTTCGTATATTGTACGGCTATAAGGCTGAATGTTATACCGAGGAACGGACCCATAAACGAACCGGCAACCGTATAAACAAATGCTTTCTTCTCTCTGGTGAATATTTTAAGCGGGTTTTTATAGCGTTTCATTATCAGTCCGGCTGGCAGTATAATAATTATAGATGCCAAAATCCTGATGAATGTGGCAACGAAGGCATTTATGTCTCCTTCCTGAAAAGCTTTTTTTGCAAATATGAGACCCCCTGCCTGACCTAAAGCGCCTAACAGTCCGTATATTATTCCGTTTTTTTTGTTGATCTTATATTTTGAGTCCGGGTGTTCATTTTTCTCAAATGCCACGAATGCAATTCCTGAGAGTGTTACAAATATTCCTATTGTTCCCAATAATGAAAATTTTTCACCGAGAAAAATAAAAGCCAGTATTACAGTCATAGCAGGCGAGAGCGCCATTATAAGGTGGCTTAATCTTGCTCCTATATTCTGATAAGCGCGGAATAAATAGGTGTCCCCGAAAACCAGTCCGATAATACCGCTTAATGAGAGGTTGACAATTTGAGAAGAAGAAAGTAACAGCGGGGATTTCATTATTGCGATAGTAATGAAAAGAAAAAGAACAGCCAATAGCAGGCGGGTTATATTTACCTGAAGAGTTCCTGCTCTGATGGAAGCTTCGGCGAAACATATTGATGTAAACGACCAAAGTACCGCCGTAACGAGTGCGCTTAGTTCTCCCGGGTATGGCATTAAAATCCTTCTGACTTATCGGGTAAGTTCATTGATGAGAAAACCTTTCTTATAATGATCAGGTTAACGTTTTAATAGTGAATTAATCAGACAAAAGATTGAAATATAATAAAGAAACAAAAAAGCGCCTGATTGTGTCAGGCGCTTTTTTTTTGTATCAGCTATTAAAACTATTAATTAAGCTTTGTAATTAATTGCGGACAATCCGGGGAAAAGCGCAGTAGTATCGAGGTCTTCTTCGATTCTAAGGAGCTGATTGTATTTTGCGATTCTGTCAGTTCTGCTGGCTGAACCGGTTTTAATCTGCCCGGCGTTTGTAGCAACTGCAAGGTCAGCAATAGTAGTATCTTCAGTTTCACCTGAACGGTGGCTGATTACAGTAGTATAGCCGGCTTTCTTTGCCATTTCAATAGCGTCAAGAGTTTCAGTAATTGTACCGATTTGGTTTACCTTAATAAGAATTGAATTGGCAATGCCTTTTTTAATTCCCGTAGCGAGTCTTTCTGTGTTAGTTACGAATAAATCATCGCCGACCAACTGAATCTTACTGCCTAATTTTTCTGTCAGAAGTTTCCAGCCGTCCCAGTCATTTTCATCAAGACCATCTTCAATCGAGATAATCGGGTACTGGTCAGCCCAGTTTGCATAGAAATCAACCATCTGTTCTGATGATCTTTCTGATTTATCTGATTTGAAGAACTGGTAAGCCTTCTTATCTTTCAGATACATTTCGCTTGAAGCTACGTCAAGAGCAAGACAGATATCCACACCAGGCTTATAACCGGCTTTTTCGATAGCTTCAAGAATTACTTCCAGAGCTTCATCGTTTGATTTAAGGTTAGGAGCAAAGCCACCTTCATCGCCAACGGATGTATTGTAGCCTTTTTTATTTAATACTGATTTAAGGGAGTGGAAAGTTTCTGTACCCATTCTGAGAGCTTCGGCAAATGTAGGAGCACCGACAGGCATGATCATAAATTCCTGGAAATCGACATTGTTATCAGCATGTTTTCCGCCGTTAAGTATGTTCATCATTGGAACAGGCAGAGTACGGGCGTTAACGCCTCCTATATATCTGTATAACGGAAGTCCCAAAGCCGCAGCGGCAGCATTACAAACAGCCATTGAAACACCTAATATAGCATTCGCTCCGAGAACTGCTTTATTTGGAGTGCCATCGAGGTCAATTAAGAACTGGTCAATACCAACCTGATCGAGAGCATTGAACTCAATCAGTTCATCAGCAATCTTATCGTTAACATTTGCAACAGCTTTAAGCACGCCTCTACCCATATAACGTGATTTGTCGCCATCGCGCAGTTCAACCGCTTCATGTTCGCCGGTAGAAGCGCCACTTGGTACTGCTGCTCTACCGATTATTCCGTTTTCAAGTTCTACTTCTACTTCAAGAGTAGGATTTCCTCTTGAGTCAAGTATTTCTCTTCCGATAATATCGACAATAGTTGTCATTAGTTTTCTCCTGTGAATATTTTTTTAGAAATTGTATTACAAAATTAGAAAGAAGAGGGGGTAAAAGCAATTTAAATAGAGTGCAGGGAGTCTTAAAAAAGGGAGTGTAAAGAGAATTTCGTGCAAATGAATGGCGAAAATATTTGCCGGAAGACATTCAGATAATATTTTTACAATTCATCTGCACAAAAATAGTTACACTTCCGGCGTTAAGTCAGGGGAAGCTGGTATTGTGTCATGATTATGAATAAGATAGAAATTTATTGTCCCCTATACTGCAGGGTAACTTTGCTTCGTTGCCGGGATCGTAAAATAAAAAGTAGTTCCCTTGTCCTTCTTACTTTCTGCCCGGATTTTACCGCCATGCTTTTCAACAAACTCTTTGCAGAGCAATAAACCTAAGCCGGTGCTTGGTTCATCATCTGTTCCTTTACGTCCTGTTTTTTCATCCATCTTAAATAACTTTTCAAATAAATATTCCGGTATTCCTATACCGCTGTCGGTTACTGATATTTCCATCATATTATTTTCTGCTTCTGTTGCCCTGACTATTACTTTGCCCCCATGCTTAGTAAACTTTACAGCATTTGACAAAAGATTGCGCAAAACAGAATTAAGCATAGCTTCATCTGCGTGAACAGTCCGGTACTGGTCAGTTTCATTAATCAGCTCAATTCCTTTCTGTTCCCCGCGTTTACTTATTAAATCAATATTCCAGGAAACTATTTCAGATAAAACCAGTTCTACCGGCTCAAAGCTTATTATGCCCCGCTGCATACGTGCCCATTCCAGTAAATTATTTAACAGCGTAAAGAGATTTTTGGTAGTGTCGTACATCATCTGGCTTACCTCGGATAATTCATCCTGGGAAAAACTATTAATATCCTCAGCCATTGATTTTGCTACTCCAAGCAGTCCCTGGAAAGGGCTTTTCAAATCATGTGCGATAATGGAGAAAAGTTTATCCTTCTCTGAATTTATTTTTTCAAGTGTTTTTTGAGTACTGGTTAGTTTCTCCACGAGCGAATGTTCCTGTATCAGATTTTCTTCAATAAGTATCTTCGATATTCGCAGTTTTTCATTAAGTTTCAGAAGCTCAAGCTCGGTTGTTTTCCGGTCTGTAATGTCAAGAACAAGTCCGGTAATTTTCACGGGCATTTCCTTTGAGTCGCCTTCCACAACAGACCCGATGTCATAAAACCACTTGTACTTATTATCTTTGGTTAAAATCCGATATTCAGTTTCATATCTGTTTAATGTTCCCTGTATATGTCTGCGCATTATCTCCATAATGCGTTCATAATCATCGGGATGTACCAGATCAGTAAAATCCTTATAATACTTAAACCTTTCAGGAGGGAAGCCAAGCATTTCGGCTTTCCGTTTTCCGAAAGTAATACTGCCGGAAGGCAGTTCCATTTCCCACCATGCCATATCAGCTGTATTCATGGCAAGCTCAAGCCTTTGAATACTCTTTTTCAGAATTTCTTCCGCCTGTTTTCGTTCGGTGATATCAACAGAATATCCCATTGTACCCATTACTATTCCCTGACCGCCAATAATAGGAGCTTTGAAAGTCTCGCGCCATTTAATCCCATCGTTATCTGAAATCCGTTCCTCAGTTACGATTATTTTTTTCTTTTCTATAACCCTGATATCCTCCGCATAACATTTTTCTGCCAGTTCCCATGAAGATATAGTATAATCAGTTTTACCGATAAGCGGGTCGGGGGTTGGAAAACCATAAAAATCTGAAAATTTACTGTTTACCACAAGATATCTGCCGTTCAGATCTTTCAGCCATAACATACCGGGCTGGTTTTCTATAATGGTTGACAGATATGACTCGCGCAGACGCAAAGCTTCCGCCGACTGTATGCGCTCGGTAATATCGCGGGTGGAAGAATAAAGATATTGTCTGTTCTCCAGCGTAATTGCAGAATAGTTAATCTCGGCAAAGTAAAATGAGCCGTCCTTGCGACGATGCCGTGTTGCAATCATCCGGGACAGGCTGTCAGAGGAGTCTTCACTAAAGCTTTCCAATAGTTTTTTTATACGCGGGATCAGTTCATCAGCGGGAAATCCCACGTCCCAGTCGGCAACGTTGAGTTTCAGTAATTCTTCACGGGAATAACCGAGCATTCTGCAGAAAACGGGATTGACTTCCGCGACATTGCCATTTCCGTCAAGAATGTGAATGCCATCGCTTGCGGTCTGCAACAGTATCTGGTTGCGCAGAGCTAAGGCGGTGCTGGTTTCTTCAGCCTGTCTGCGTTCGGTGATGTCGTGATAATTCAATAACACGCCATTAATTACAGGGTTATTTATAAGGTTGACACCCGTAAGACGTACAGGCTTATAATTTCCGTCTTTACATTTTAACCTGCACTCCACAGTTTTTGTTGAGTTATCCTTTTCAAGAAGAGAAAAGAATTCTTTCTGAAGACTATCCAGATCGTCCGGATGAATAGTTAACCAGGCATCTGTACCTGTAAGGTTTTGCGACTGCCATCCGAACCATTTCTCAATATTAGGGCTGATATATTTGAATATGCCATTTGCATCAAGTATGCAGACTACATCTGAAATATTGAAAATCATCGAACTATGTTTGATTTCGCTCTCACGTAAGTCCCTGGTTAATTCCTCAGCCAGTTTATAAGCACGGATATTTGTATTAATGAGTAGCAGATAAATGACAAGTAATAAAATACTGATGCCTGTTACGCCTGCCGCGGTAAACCACATTTTACTGTACTCTAAATTCGATGTGTGGGAATCATGCTGTGTAAACAGCAGATGCCATTGACAGTTGTTTAAGGAAACAGACGTTTTCAGGGAAAATATAGAAGAAGACAGAGTATGCTTATCAAGCGTTTTCCCGTTGTCATAAAGCAGAGCATCAGGGTTATACGAAGAATTATCAAATATTTTCAGGTGAATACGATGTTCTATAGAAGATTCGAAATGGTCAAAAATTCCCGTCATCAGATCATTTATCTGATAAGAACTGAAAACCCAGCCCTTAATAGCGTGCCGGCGCTCTTCAGTAGTTTTATGCGGCATTCCTTTCTCATAAACAGGCATGTACATAACGTTTCCATGAATACCCATTGTCTCCCGGGTAGGTGTAATTCCTTTACAATAAGCGACAATATCACGGTCTCTGGCTGTTTCCATAGCTTCCCGGTGAACCGGCTCGGAAAACATATCATAACCCAAAGCTTGCAGGTTTCTGCCTGATAATGGTTCCATATATACTATTGATGTATATATTTTTCTTTTACCTGTTGGTTTAACAGAGTATTGCGGGAACCCTTTGCGTTGAATTTCCTTCTCATGCAGAGTTAACTGATCTGGCGGGATTATCATTGCATAACCAATACTCTGAATTTCAGGGATGTTCTGCCCAATTATCTGATTTTCATAAAAATTTCGCCATTCATCCTTGGTAATTACATTTGAATGCGAAAAGAAAGCTGCTCCGCTTCTAAGCAACTGGGCATACGTATGCAACCTTTCGTCAATTTCATACTGAAGATTGTTGCAGGTTAAATTAAACTCATGTTCTGCATCTTTTTCAATATCCACTTTTAATAAGAGACTTGTCATAAGCGTCATGAGCAGTCCGCCTGTCAGTAAAGCTAAAGCCAGCCATATTCGTTTTCTCTCCAGTTGCCAGATAGTTCTATTTTTAAGAAATATCCGTAATAGATCAAAGACAAAGTTTGACCGGGGATGATTGGAATTATTAGACATACATAGCCCCTTGTATGGATTAAAATATTTCAGCTAACATAATCACTGCGATTAACACTCAGTTTATTCTAAAATCTGAGGGTATAATAATAATAATTTTTAAGATAAAAGGCATTAAAATATTTTGGCACAGGTTAAAATATTAAGCAGGTATGATTAAGAGTTCAGGGGGTAAGAAAAATCTGGTAGTGAAAGTTTTCGGTGGCGGACGTATTTTGCCAGGATTCTAAACAGAGAATTCGACAGGCAGGCAGAATGTTAAATTGTCAAATGGTTCCCTGAACCGGGGAAAATAAGAATAGTCAGTCAGCATACCGGTGGCACTCTGCTCCGGTCAGGGCGTACAACGAATTTACACTTCATATCATACCTATTTCCCCTGAAACGATTATGAGCAGGATTAAGCAAATGACAGATTATATATCCATTTTTACTATTACTTCAGGAAAATTTGTTGTACGCTACCGGTTAACTTATCTGACTGATTCTGTCTCTTTCTTTGTTATGGTACGGATTCCCAAAACTGTATAAAGAGGACAGTATCTGATAAAAGCCGTTGCAATAAGCACAATCCCGATTAGACCTGTGTAGCGAACATTGCCTTCTATCCAAAAAAGCATTGACAAAAGCACTAAGCCGGTGGCTATTCTGATGTAACTATCTAATTTACCCACATTTTTTTTCATAAGATTCTCCAAATTTGTTTAAAGTATGATGTAGCAGTTTACGAAAGGATTCACTAATATATAAAAAAGCGGCATTACTGCCGCTTTAAAAGAAATTTATCTGATTTTAATATGAAGTTCTTTTAACTGTTCTTCACTTACCGTAGAAGGGGAGTCATCCATCAGCGATACGGCACTTGCGGTTTTAGGGAAAGCAATAACCTCGCGGATAGAGGATTCGCCTGCGAATATCATTGCCATACGGTCAAAGCCAAAGGCAATACCTCCGTGAGGAGGAGCACCATATCTGAAGGCATTGATAAGAAAACCAAACTTATACTCTGCTTCTTCATCTGTTATACCCAGTACTTTAAACATAAGCGACTGAAGATCTGAGTTATGTATTCTGATGCTTCCGCCTGCTATTTCATTTCCGTTTAAGACGAGGTCATAAGCTCTGGCTTTTACTGACCCCGGGTCAGTTTTCATCAGTTCGATATCTTCCAGGCGCGGAGAAGTGAAGGGATGATGCATGGCATAGAACCTCTGTGTATCCTGATCCCACTCGAACAAAGGGAAGTCTGTAACCCATAAAAGAGCCGGAGCGGAATCCGGCTTAATTAAATCAAGACGGCGTGCCATTTCCAGTCTTAACAAACCCATTACGCTTAATGCCTTATGTTTTGGTCCTGTAATAATAAGTATCAGGTCGCCCGGCTTTGCATTTAGCTTTTCTGTCATATTCTTCTGCTCGTCTTCGCTAAGGAATTTAACGGTTGGGGAATCCAGTCCGTCTTCCTTAACACGGATCCACACGAGTCCGGCCGCGCCCTGCTTCTTTACGAAGTCAGTTATTACATCCAGCTGGTTCCTTGTATATTCTCCGCAGCCGGGTACAAGCATCGAAGTAACAATTCCTCCCTTCTGTATTGAATCCTGATAAACTCTGAATGATGAATCAGCCAGAACATCGTTAAGTGTAACCATCGGCAGGTCGAATCTCAGGTCAGGTTTATCGCTACCATAGCGTTCCATTGCTTCGGCAAAGGTAAGGCGGGGAACAGGGATTTGAAGTTCATAATTTTTAACTTCTCTGAAGAATTGTTTCATCAGTCCTTCAACTATTTCGAATATATCTTCCTGGTCAATGAAAGACATTTCCACGTCTATCTGTGTAAACTCAGGCTGACGGTCGGCTCTCAAATCTTCATCGCGGAAACATTTAACGATTTGGAAGTATCTGTCGAGACCTGATACCATAAGCAACTGTTTATATTGCTGAGGTGACTGGGGCAGAGCATAAAACTTACCTTTATGAACCCTGCTTGGGACAAGATAGTCACGTGCTCCTTCGGGAGTGCTCTTCATTAATACAGGAGTCTCAACCTCTACGAAGTTATGGCTGTCGAAATATTTGCGTGTAATCTGATACATTTGATGACGCAACAGCAAGTTCTTCTGCACGCTTGGGCGTCTAAGGTCAAGGTATCTGTATCGAAGCCTCAGGTCCTCATTAGTTTCGTTTCCATCCTTTATTGGGAAGGGGGGAGTTTTTGCATGATTGAGTATAATCAGCTTATCTGCCATTACCTCGATATAGCCGGCAGGCAATTGTGAATTTTCAGTGCCATCGGGGCGGTGGCGAACCTTCCCTTCTATTGATATTACGAATTCGCTTCTCAGTTCTTTGGCGTGATTATGCGATTCGAAATTATAATGAGGCTCAAATACTATCTGTGTTATTCCATAACGGTCACGCAGGTCAATAAATATTACTCCGCCCAGGTCGCGTCTGGTATCGACCCATCCGTTAAGCACCACTTTTTCATCAATATTGCTTTCATTTAATTTGCCACAGGTATGTGTCCTTGTCTGAAACTTCATCACTCCTTGATAACTCCCGTATTGTTAAATTTATACTAAAATAATAAATTCTGAGTTTAATTACGAACCTGAGCCGAAAAAAAAGTATATCCTGCGGCGAATTAGTCTTGATTATCTGTTGTCAGTAAATCATTGGGGCGGTTCCTCCCGGGTTAACAATTTACCATGCGTAAGCTTCGGGAGCCTGATTGCCTGGTCCGGGCCATATTTCGTTAAGCCTGCTGATTACTTCTTCCGAAAGTTTAATATTCAGGACTGCTGTGTTATCCTCAAGCTGTTTAACCGTTCTTGGTCCAATAACAGGAGAAGTAACAACCGGGTTATGCAGTATCCAGGCAAGAGCAACATCGGCCGGCGGATGCCCTGTTTCCGCACACAAATCTTCATAAGCTTTTATTTGCGGACGAAGTTTCTCTATTGAACTCTGCAGCTGAATCCGTGCTCTTCTTCCTTCGGCAGGTTTATTAAGCACGCCACAAAGCATACCGCCTCCAAGAGGACTCCACGGGATAAGCGCAACTCCCATAGCTTTGCAGGCTGGTATTACTTCGAGTTCGATATGCCGGTTGCGGAGACTGTAAATACTCTGTTCGGAGACAAGTCCGAGGAAGTTTCTTTTTTCAGCCTTGTAGTTAGCCTCAACGATATTCCATGCAGCAAAGTTACTGCTTCCAACATATAAGATTTTTCCTTCGCGCACGAGTAGTTCCATAGCCTGCCACACTTCTTCCCAAGGAGAATCGCGGTCGATGTGGTGCATCTGGTAAAGGTCAATATGGTCGGTTTTTAATCGTTTTAAACTATCCTCGCAGGCTTTTCTGATATGATAAGCTGAAAGCCTGGACTGGTTTTGTTTTTCTCCCATTTGCGCATAAACTTTAGTGGCAAGCACGATATTATCCCTGCGTCCTCCGCCCTGACTAAGCCAGTCGCCGATAATTTCTTCGGTATATCCTTTATACTTTTCGAATCCATAAACATTTGCCGTATCGAAAAAATTAATACCTGCCTCAAGTGCGCCATCCATGATTTTGCAGCTATCCTCTGCTGAAGTAAAAGTACCAAAATTCATTGTACCTAAGCAAAGCCGGCTTACTTTTAGTCCGGTTCTTCCCAGTCTTGTGTATTCCATTTAATTCTCCCTGTTTTATATTTTAAAAACAGGCATCCGTTTTTTTACGGAAAGCCTTTACTATTAACTAAGCAATTTATTTATCCGGACTGCGGGTTTCTTAATCAGCGTTTCTCAAAATGCTGATAATCCTGTCTGTCTTTCCATAGCCCGCCCCATGTCCAGCCTCTCTTTTGGAATTCCTTTACTATGAATGATGAAGATGTTATCGTGCCGGCGATGTCCGGATTGTAAGAAGCGTTTTCCGGGGATGCTTCTCCATTTATAATTTGTGGATTAAACAGAGGATTAATGTCTATTGCCCTGCCTTCGGCATGTGCTGATAATATTTTTGTTCCCTTTATAAAGCGGTAATTAAATCCTGACGAATTGTTATCCTTCATTGATTTGTCATCTGACCATCCGTAGCGCACTATCGGGATTGCCTTTTCAACAGGGAATTTCTCTTTGCAAATTATTTCGAATATTTCTTTAATATCCTTTGCCAGCCCGGCATAAACAAGCATCTGTCCCTGATGGAGTTTATTATCAAACGAATAATACTGAACATCTGTCAGTATAAGATTCTTCTTAATATCAGCCGGTATATCAAGACTGCTCAAAGATTCGCTTAATGTATAATGGCTGTCGATTATCACCGGTTCTAAGTCTGCTGTTTTATTTTGCGATGTATCTTTGTCCGGCTGTGCATAGCCGGCGGAGCAAAACAAAAAAGATAACACCATAGATAGTTTATAAAATAGTTTCATTGTTTCCTGTCGGATTATTCATGAAATTCGTTTTGTGTATGTAAAAATTGTTAAGCACTATTAAATTACCAGTTTTTCTATAAATCTGCAAAATTCAGTTTTTATCTGTTTGTTACGAATGCTTTCCGGTGAAATAGAAGCCGGCATAAAAGGGCAGAAGCATATCCTGCGGGAAATTATGGAATATTACTTCTGCTGTAAGAAAGAATATTTATAATTGTTCTGAAACATTTCAGTATCCGGTTTCTCAAATCTTTTCCGGCAGATAGTTATAGCAATATCTGAATTGTCTATCCCGATCCATTTTCTGTCCAATTCGGCGGCAACTAATAAAGTATTGCCTGATCCGCAGAAGCAATCCAGCACGAAACTATTCTCGTCAGAAGATGTCTTAATTATTGTTTTAAGCATGTCGATTTTTTTTTCTGTCGGATAAGCAGGTTTTTGTGAGTCTTTAAATTCCCAGACATCCTGTAATCTTGCCTGACCATAATCATCAGCGAATATAATTTTTCGAGGCACTCCATTTTTCGACCATTGAATAAGTCCATCCGTTTCCAACTGGTCTAATACCTCCGGTGCATGCCTCCAGTGTCTTCCTTCCGGCGGCGGCATACCCTTCCATGCTTGTCCTGATTTGCCATTAGTTGTTTCTCCTGGCGCATGCAATGGATTGGTTGTATATTTTCTGCCATTCGTATCAGTCTTATTAAAAAGTTTATTCATTTGTTCTTTGCTCAGACTGGTCAAAGGCTCGTTCCATACATAATCAGACGTTTTAGTATAAAACAGAATCATATCCTTGATATTTCCGTAAGCTTTTCTCCGGAAATTTTTAGGATTACATTTTATTCTGGAAATATCGTTTCTGAAATTCTTCCGGCCGAAGACCTCATCCATTATTATTTTTATATAATGTCCTGTTTTATAATCAATATGCAGATAAATAGAACCTTTATCAGATAACAGTTCTCTTAGAAAAATAAGTCTTTCCCTGATAAATTCCAGAAATTCATCTTCTTTAAGCTTATCGGTATAAGCTATATCATGTTTTTTGTTACTACTGATTGTCGAGACCCTGTCATTGCCTGCTCTAAAGATATTATTAGTTGAAAATGGCGGATCAATATAGACCAGGTCTATTTTCCGTGCATAGACATCTAATAAAGATTTCAGACAGGGGAGGTTATCACCTTTAATTATCAGATTTTCATTAAAGATAATATTGCCTGCGAATAAAGCTTTATCAGTCAGGTTCAGAATTGATTCAGCCTCTTTTTTATTTTTATACTGTAAAAACATTTATTGCCTATAACTGATATAAATATTCTCTTAACACCAAAGCACTCATGACCTCAAAATCAGTAATACTGTCAATAAATCTATAAAGCTTGCTTTTCCCTTTAATATAACAAACTCCGTCATAGATTGCGATTACTTTAGCTCCCTCAACTTCTGATTTAGCGGTATAAATCCCGTCTGCAAACTGGGCATTCTGATGTCCGCCGAAATCTGTTAAGAATTTAGCTTCTCCTAAAATATAGCGATGATTAAATCTTGCTACAAAATCCAATCCCTTATCCCTCGTATAGTTAAAATGTTCTTTAGCAAAAAGCTTCATTTCATTATCGCCGGCATCTAAAATCGCATTATTTTTATTCTTCATAAAATCAGAAGACTTCACCAATGGAGCTCCTAAAGTTCCCTTATTAAGCCAACGCCTAAAGAATGGGCCAATCTGCCTATTAGTTTCTTTTGGTTCTGAACATTTTTCGTAAATCTTATTAAGACCCAATTCACGTAATCTGCCACATAATCTTGCTACTGTTGCCGGATTTCTATCAATTGCAGAACTATCTCTTTTAAGGTAAGCAACATAAGAATCTTTTATGGGAAATAAATGAAGATTTAGCAATAATCTTAATAGTTTATCATCATTTCTTTCGTTAAAAGCTGTTTCAATTTTCCCCCAGACTGTTTGGTCAATATCCCTGATTCCATCCGGAATCGTAGGATAAACCGTAAACAGATCATCAAGATAATTTCTTTGAGTTGCATAAGCTACGCTAAGCTCAGACCAATAATTCATTAATACCCCCAAAAGTTTAATATTACAAAATATTTATAATTTCTCCACGTGGCATGGAGCGTTCTCCATGCCACGTGGCAAAGAATAGTTTGCACAATTGTTGAATGATTAATTTGACTCGTATGATTTAAATTTATGATAATAAAGCTTTTGAAAATTAATCTATTTTTCGCTTACTGACAAATTACTTTCTTTGAATCACAAAAATCATTGTAATCAAAAGAACCACAGTTCCGCCGCCGGACGCGGTTCACAGAACATTAGTTAACGAATATTCCGGTAAATCCGGGTGAACCTTTATGAAAAAGAAAACCCTGAGTTTCTGTTTCTTCAGATAAAATAATTCAGTAAATAAAACCATAAATCAGCACAAACAATATAATTTATAAAATAAAGAAAAGCTACCTATTTTGTTCATAATTATTGCAAAATTTATTCATAATTATTGTAAATGATTACGTAAATTTCAGGTGGATTTTGCGAACGATCACGCAGGGAGGTCAATAAATGATTAATTATGGCTATTATCCGGATAATTCTGTTTTTTTTTATTACTCCGGCAACGTACAATGTTATCTACAGGGCATTCCGCGGGCATATTGCTTCATCAGGGCAGTGAAACGGGCTGATTTTGAGGAAGGTGGCAACGATATGTCTGAAGAAGCATTGTCCAAACGTGAAAATTGTGCCTCCTGTCGAAATGAACGAAGCTCCTATCGAGACGAACGAAGCTCCTATCAAGATGAACGAAGCTTCTACCAAAGTGAACGAAGCTCCTATCAAGATGAACGAAGCTCCTATCAAAGTGAACGAAGCTCCTATCAAGATGAACGAAGCTCCTATCAAGATGAACGAACCATTAATTGAGATGAACGAAGCTTCTATTGAGATGAACGAACCATTAATTGAGATGAACGAAGCTTCTATCAAGATGAACGAACCATTAATTGAGATGAACGAAGCTTCTATCAAGATGAACGAACCATTAATTGAGATGAACGAAGCTTCTATCAAGATGAACGAATCATTAATTGGAATGGACGTATCTTTAATCAGGAAAGTCAAACCATCAAAGCAAATGAAGAATTTTTTTTGTAAGCCATCTAATTGTTCTTTCATCTGCGCTGTTATACTGACAATTGTACCGGTTTAACCTTCCATAGAGTATAATGAATTTACGTCAAAAAAAACAGGGGATCATACAAATAATATTTTATTATGACCATAATAAGCGGTATTTTTGCATAGAAAAGAGTGCTGATTATAAAAAAGCGGGCAGATTTTCTGGGATTTTATGAAACATGGACTGTGAAGATTCAGGAAAAAAAAGTGGACAGAGTCAAAAGGAATGATAACATAAAAACCTATTATACTGCCGGATAAAGCAGGGAGGTTTCTCAGTCGTATAAAACTAATAACATCTTCAATTACTTCGATTATCAGCGTGAAGACTTTTTATTCAATAACATAATGAGCAGAGTGGATATTAATGACTAATGAAAACCAGGCATTAAAAAGTCGCTTCCTGTTATTTGAAGCTATTTCGCAGGGAGTAATATACTTTAACGATTCAGGAACAATTACGCTTTCCAATTCTGCGGCGGAAAAGATACTTGGAATATCAGCGGCGAAGTTAGCGCAGCAGCCGGCATGGGAACTTGGATGGGAACTAGTCAAAAGTGAAAACTCAGGTCTTCCGGTTGATATTAATCCTTTTTCTTTTGTGTTTGAAAAAGGTCAAAAAGTCTCTAATGTAATTTTTAGCTTTTCTAATCCAATGCTTGGGGAACTGCAGTGGCTTTGTGCGGATATTATCCCGCAGTTTATGGAAAATGAAACTAAGTCATTTCAGATTTGTGTAATTTTTGTAAAGATTAATAACGAAAAAAAATCGGAGGAGAAACTTAGTGAAAGGCTGGGGCTACTTTATGATATAATTGACCAGTTACCTGATACAATCTACATTAAAGATACAAACAACCAGTTTATTAAGATAGAGAAAGCCCATGAAATTATTACTGGCGGGAAGAAATCGCAGGATAAACTCAATGAAAGATTAGGGCTGCTTTATGATATAATCGACCAGCTGCCTGATACAATCTACATTAAAGATACAAGCAGCCGGTTTATCAAGATAAACAAAGCTCAGGCTAAAATGTTACGTATTGCTTCGGTTTCAGAAGCTGTAGGTAAGAGTGATTTTGACTATTTCCCGTTTGAGCAGGCCAGGCAGGCTTTTAATGATGAGAAAAAGATTATGAAAAGTGGCGTGCCAATCAGGGATAAAATTGAACTTATACGAAATGAAAACAATCAGAATATCTGGGTTTCCGCGACTAAAATCCCTGTACGGGATAAGAAAGGAAATATAATTGGCACCGCGGGAATATCAAGGGATATAACCGAAAGAAAAAAGAATGAAGATAAGGTTAATCAATCGGAAGCTCAGCTAAGAGCGGTATGGGAAAATTCATTTGACGGGATGCGTCTGATTGATGCAGACGGGAAAATGCTACTTGTAAACGAAGCTTTCTGTAAAATGGTGGAGAAAGAGAGATCAGAACTGCTTGGCAGAGATTTTTTTAGTGTTCACAATATTTCGGAGCAGGAGAGAGTAATCAGCGAACATCAACAAAGGTTTAATAAGCTTGCAATCGATATACATACAGAAAAAGAATTTTCCTTGTGGAATGGTACAAATTTATGGCTGGAAGTGTCTCATTCATTTATTAGAATCCGCGACAAAGAACCATTATTACTATCTATTTTCCGCAATATAACTGAGCGCAAACGGTTAAAGGAAATCCTCGAAGCTGAGAAAGAAGAACTCCGGGTTACGCTCAGAAGTATTACTGACGGGGTGATTACTACAGATCTTAGGGATGAAGTGCATATCGTAAACAATGCGGCTTTGGAAATCCTGGAGTGCAGTCGGAATGATGTAGTCGGGGAATCGATTTATAGCGTTTTGGAGCGGTTAAACTCGCCGGATGTTTCCGGTACGGACGCTAATCCGAATATTTCTCAGGAACTGAGTTCCTGGGGAAAAATTTATTCAGATAAAGAAATAATCGCAGTTTTATCAAAGGACGGCAACCGTAAAACAATAACATTTACATCAGCTGAAATGAAAAACAAGAACAATGAAGTGATTGGTTATGTTTATGTGTTAAAAGATATTACCGAGAAGGTAAAGGCAGCCACACAGAATTTACTATCCCAGAAAATGGAATCAATCGGACAGCTTGTAGCGGGTATCGCCCATGAGATAAATACTCCGATGCAATTTATAGGCGATAATTTTACTTTTATAAAAGAATCCATGGAGACTCTGACTGAATTTTATTATGGTCTCAGGAAAGTTATTACAACATATAATAAAGAACAACATACAGTTACTGAATTTGTCCGGGAAAAAGAAAAAGCTATTGATTTAAAGTACCTTATGACAGAAATACCAAAGGCACTTGTACAGTCGCTCGAAGGAATTGAAAGAGTTAATAATATTATCTCCGCCTTAAAGGATTTTGCTCATCCTGCCTGTAAGGGGAAGGCATATTATGATATAAATAAAGGGATACAGGTTACGGTAAGTGTCTCAAAGAACGAATGGAAGTATGTAGCTGAGCTTGAAACCATTCTTGATCCAGGGTTGCCGTCTGTATATTGTTCACTCGATGAAATAAATCAGGTTATTCTCAATATGATTGTAAATTCGGCTCATGCCATCCAGGAATTATATGGACAACCACAGGAAAGGCAGGGGAAAATCATAATAGAGACAGTACATACTGAAGATTATGTAATAATAACAATAAGCGACAACGGAAAAGGAATTCCAAAGGAAAATCGGCAAAGGATATTTGATCCGTTCTTTACAACTAAGCCGGTTGGTAAAGGCACAGGGCAGGGTCTGGCAATAGTGCATAACATTATTGTAACCAAACACCAGGGAGATATCTTCGTTGAGTCCGTTATTGGAAAAGGTACAAAATTTACTATTCAGCTCCCGCTAAAGAATATCGCAGGCTGAGTAGAATCAAATCCTGACTGGCAGGAAAATATCAAGAACAGACGCGCTATAAACAGACAGCGTGTTAATCCGGCATGTATAAATTTCAACAGGGAAAAGGATTATGAATCAAAAAATATTATTTGTTGATGATGATATTAATATTTTGAGTGCTTATGAAAGAAGTTTAAGAACAAACTTCTTAATTACCACATCAAACAGCCCAAAAGATGGCATTGAGAAAATAAAAAAAGCTGAAGAAATCGGCAAACCCTTTGCCGTTGTAGTTTCAGATTACAGGATGCCTGAGATTGATGGAAACCAGTTCTTCGCAGCAGTAAAACAGATTGCACCCAATACGGTAAGAGTGATGCTGACCGGGTTCGCTGAAATAAATTTAGCTATCGATGCGGTAAATGAAGGGAATGTATTTCGTTTTCTGACAAAACCATGTTCTAATGATAAACTCAGAAGCAATCTTAATGCTTCAATAGAACAATACAGACTCATTGTTTCTGAAAAAGAGTTGCTTGATAAAACACTCAAAGGCAGTATAAAAGTATTAATAGATATACTTTCCATTTCTAACTCTGTTGCTTTCAGCAAGGCAGGCAAATTAAGAACCATTGCTCAAAGATTATCAGTTAATCTGCCACCTGACATTCAATGGCAGATAGAAATTGCGGCGCTTCTTTCACAGATAGGTTGTATTGCGGTGCCAACAGAGATTCTCGAAAAAAGGATTAACGGGCAGACGCTTACAATAAAAGAAAAGGAGTTATTCTTATCTCATCCGCAGTTGGGTAAATCGCTGATTCGCAATATCCCGCGACTCGAAGAAATTGCTGAAGCAATTTCTTACCAGTTTAATAAGTATGTTGATCTGAATGATATAGATGATGAGAAGAAAAAAGAAAGAGTTGGAATCATTGCCAGAATTCTGAAACATGCTAATGACTTGCACACTATAATGGAAGCTCAGACATCTAAATCTATGTCATTGGCGGCCTTTGAAACAAGATATGAGAATGAATCCGAAATTGGACTGATTTCCGAATTAACCAGTCTGAAGAAAAATTACCTGTCTGCTGCAGTAACTATGAATAATCTGAAAGCAGGAATGGTACTCAGGCAGGATATTATTGATAAAAACGGATTATCTCTTGTCGGAACAGGACAGGAACTCTCTGAGGCATTGATAATGAAACTGCAGAAGCTGGTACAATTGAACAGAATTGCAGACAGGGTTAAAGTATATGTTCCAAAAGACGGTGTAATCTGAAATTTATATATGGTTCACTCATAATACAGCCTGCTTTCCCCTGCCATTAAAATTACTACAATCCAAAGTTGGATATTAACCTCGGACAACTTCTGTACGGACATGATATTAAGACAATTATTGAAATAATAATCGTATATTAGGAATGAAAATTAGAAAATAAATTATAAAAGATGGAACTCATTAAATGAAAAAATTGAGATTTGACGAATTAATGCTTTCAAAAGAAATTCAAAAAGCCGTGGCGGATATGGGTTTTGAGGAAGCTACGCCAATTCAGTCTGAAGCTATTCCTGTATTGCTTGAAGGGCATGATGTTATAGGTCAGGCACAGACAGGTACAGGAAAGACAGCCGCATTCGGCATCCCTGCAATTGAATTGCTGGACGCATCGGATAAAAGCCCACAGGTAATCATCCTGTGTCCGACAAGAGAGCTTGCAATTCAGGTCGCTGAGGAAATGAATAAACTTGCAAAATATAAACGCGATGTCCACTTCCTTCCGGTTTATGGAGGTCAGCCTATTGACAGACAACTGAAGGCACTAAAAAAAGGCGCACATATAATTATTGGTACACCCGGACGTATAATGGACCACATGGAACGCGGTACGATTGACCTTAAAAAGATAAAAATGGTCGTGCTTGATGAAGCTGATGAAATGCTCGATATGGGTTTCAGGGATGATATTGAACTGATACTTAAGACTACTCCAAAACAGCGTCAGACGGTTATGTTCTCTGCCACAATGCCCAGTGCAATACTGGAAATGACGAAAAAGTATCAGAAAACTCCACAAAATATTAAAGTGGTACACGAAGTCCTGACCGTAGCAGGTACTGAACAGATTTATTTCGAGGTAAAGGAAAAAAATAAACTCGAAGCGCTCACCCGCATCGTGGATATGTATAACCTGAAGCTCGTTCTTGTCTTCAGCAATACAAAAAAGGGCGTGGATGATCTGGTTGAACATCTCCAGGCACGCGGATATTCAGTTGACGGCCTGCATGGCGATATGAAACAGGCTGCAAGAGAAAAGGTGATGGGACGTTTCAGGAAGGGCGTTATAGAAATCCTCGTCGCAACCGATGTTGCCGCACGCGGACTTGATGTTGAAAATGTAGAGGCGGTATTTAACTTCGATATGCCTCAGGATGAGGAATACTACGTCCACCGTATCGGCAGAACCGGCCGCGCTGGCAAGAAAGGCAAAGCTTTTACTTTTGTAACCGGCAGGGAAATGTTCAAACTGCGCGATATTCAAAAGTATATTAAAACAAAAATAAAACTTAACCCGATACCTTCGTTTGATGATGTTGAGGAAGTAAAGATTAATACATTCCTTGAATCTGTCAAGAAAACGATTGAAGACGGCAAGCTTAACAGATACGCCCATTTTGTTGAAAAACTTATTGACGAAGACTGTACTTCGCTCGATGTAGCCGCAGCTCTTATCAAGATGAACCTTGATAACGAAAAGCTTTCTTCAGATAACAATGACATCTCAGGATTCGATTCATCAGGGGAAAGAGAAAGAAGTCGCGGGAAGGACAGGGAAGGCTCACGCGGACGCGACAGAAGCAGCCGCGGCGATGTTTCAGATCTAAAGCAGGTAAGGTTATTCCTTAATGTGGGGAAAAAAGATAATGTCAGACCAGGCGATATACTTGGCGCTATTGCCGGCGAAACCGGTCTCCCTGGTAAAATAATTGGCGAAATTGATATGTATGATAAATTCACATTCGTCAATATTCCTGAAAAATACGCCGATGAAATTATCAGGGTTATGCAGGATAACCAAATCAGAGGCAAGAAGATCAGCATCGAAGTAGCTAAAGATAAATAGTTGATATTGCGCGGGGAACAGGTCTGCCTGTTTCCCGCGTTAATTATTATTCTTCACTCAGAAACATACCGAATCCCTCTTTTACACTCCAAAACCAACAAAATAAAAATGGGTATAAACTCTGTGCTTCTCTCAATCATAATCTTAATCATACTCATAATCTTAATCCTGCTCTTACCCGCTTCAGGAAAAACGAGTATGATTAAGATTATAATTACGATTATAATTAAGATGGAAATCTGTCGTCCGTTATTGGACATATACTTATTATTTCTTAAATTTCAGTAGTTCTTAAATAAAAATTTACGGTGTCCTTTAATAAGGAAGAATAGGGAAATCGGTGTAATTCCGGTACTGCCCCGCAACTGTAAAAAGACAATAGCATTAAACATTTCAGCCACTGCAAAACGGGAAGGCGTTTAATGCTGTCTTTAAGTCAGGAGACCTGCCGTGAACAATTCCATTAATCTGCCTTCGTGGGTGAGGTGAGATATTCAGGAAGCGTTACGCTCTCTTATTACTATTGCTGGCGCTTTTCTGTTTTTCTCTTTCCACGTAAGGTTACAACTTTTACCGGTTTATTTATAAAAGGAGTAACTTCTATGTTCAAATCAATTTCTTACTTATTAATTATCCCGCTGCTACCGATAGTCTTACTGGCACAGCCGTACCATACTGACCCAAACGATTCGCTCACAACTTACAATCTCTCCGGTGTGGTCATTACAGCAAATAAACTGGCAACTCCGGAAATTGAAGTCGCAAGTTCTGTAACGGTGCTGACCGAAAAAGAAATACAGAACAGCGGTAAAAACTCGCTTGTCGATCTGCTCCGTGAAACGCCTGGCGTGAGCGTTGTAAGGCAGGGTGGACCCGGTGCTTTAGCTACAGTTTTTGTAAGAGGCGCGAACCCCGGACATACTCTCGTCTTCCTCGATGGCGTTGCAATGAACGACCCGGGTTCTCTTAACAACGCATTCGATTTTACTAATCTTCAGACGGATAATATCGAACGGATTGAAATATTAAGAGGCCCGCAAAGTACGCTTTACGGTTCATCCGCAATGGCTGGTGTAATCAGCATATTCACAAAGCATGGCGGGGGATACCCGAAGCTTTCTGTCTCAACATTTGCCGGTTCATTCGATACATACAAAGCTAATGCAATCCTCAGCGGAGGCAACAAAAAGCTTGACTACTCTCTTAGCTTGTCAAACTTTAATACGAAAGGATTCTCCATGGCTAATGAAAAATATGGGAATTCAGAACCCGACGGAGTAAAGAATAATTCTGTTCTAAGCCATATAGGATTAAATATAACACCCGGACTTGACCTGACTGTCAGTTACAACTACTTCAAAGCTAAAGCCGGCCTCGACCAGAATGAGATGACAGGCGATGATCCCAATTTTACTTCTAATACTGAGGAATCTGTCTTTATGGCAACCCTGAATAACGATAATTACCAGGGATTGTGGAAACAAAAACTGGGATTCTCATCACTCAGACATATTAATCATACAACAGATGATCCGGACGCCCTCCATGTTTATTCATCCAGGGCAGACTTTGACGGCACTAAGTATAAACTTGACTGGCAGAATAATATTCTCTTAAACCCCAAAAATACTTTATCGTTTGGCGCAGAGAAAACTGTTGAAAAAGCAACAACTTATTACTTGTCTGATGGATTATACGGGACTTACGTAAGTTATTTTCCTGATCATACCGCAAATACTACAGGACTGTATATTCAGGATCAGGTTTCAGGTATATATAATTTCTTTTATGGAACAGCCGGTCTTAGATATGATAACCACAATAAATTTGGACCGGCAGTTACTGCCCGTTTCGCTCCGGCTGTTCTTATCAAATGGGAATATGTTACAAAGATTAAGGCTTCCTACGGAAACGCGTTTAAGTCCCCGGCGCTTTACTATCTTTTTGACCCGGTCTATGGGAACCCTGATCTTAAACCTGAAAAAAGCAAAGGCTGGGATTTCGGAATTGAACAGTATATGTTTAATCCAAATATTGTCCTTGGCGTAAGCTGGTTCAGCAATATGTTTACTGACCTGATCGGTTTCGATAAAAACTATAAAACAATAAATATCGACAAAGCCGGTACCCGAGGAATCGAAGTAACTCTGCTGACACCTGTACCGGTTTATAATTTCTCTGTAAAAGCTAATTATACTTATACTGAAAGCAGGGATAACTCAGACGACCAGCCGGAAAGTGGCATGGAACTAATCCGCAGACCCGGGAACAAACTGGCACTAAACATAAATTATACACCGGATGAAAACGCTGACTTAAATCTCGAAGTTATTAATGTCGGCAGGCGGATTGACAAGGATTTTTCTGCTTATCCTGCTTCAAGAGTGGAACTGCTTCCTTATACTTTAATTAATCTTGCAGCATCTTATAACGTAGCCGTCTGGTTAAATGTTTTTGCTAAAATAGATAATTTGCTAAATGAAGATTATGAGGAGGTTCTCTATTACGGCACACCAAAAAGATCAGCTTATTTTGGTATAAAACTTACTTATTAATTCCTCGTAAGAAAAGGGCAGTCCGCCTTTACGCCGGACTGCCTTTCTCTTGTTCCGAAATGTCTGGAGACTGAATCACGAATTTCATTAAATGTCTGTTTTTAGCAAAACCGCGCAAGGCAGATCATACCTGTGGATACATTCTTCTTGCCCATGCAAATCCAACGATTTTTTTTAATGTGCGCGCGAAAGAATATCCCGCAACTCCTGATGAACGCATAAATCCTGTATATTCGGTAAGGTCGGGATTAGGATTTACCTCCAGAACAAACAATTCGTTTTTATCATTAAGTCTCATATCTACTCTCGCATAATCACGGCAGCCTAAAGCACGGCAGGCTTTCACGGCAAGTTCTTTTGCGGCGTATTCTACTTCGTCCGGCAGATCTGCGGGGCAGACAGGACGCGCCAGATGATATGATTCATGCGCAGGATCCCATTTTGACTGATAGCTCACTATCTTTTTTAAGTACTTCGGCATAAGTATAAAATCAATTTCACTAATCGGAAGAGCGCAGAGATCCCTGTCTCCGATAACAGCGACATTAAGTTCCCGTCCGTCTATGTATTCTTCAAGCAGTACATTCTGCTTAAACCGCTCCTGAATGTAACTTACTCTCTTCACTAAAGTAGCATAATCATAAACAATCGATTCATCTTCAATCCCAAGACTTGCATCTTCCATCGATGGCTTTACTATTATCGGATAACTTATCTGAAGAAGCTCATCAGGTTCTTCCGTATCCCCGACTACCTGAAACTCCGGCGTTCTGACACCGAGAGCTGATAGAATACCTTTTGTAAGAATCTTACGCTGACAAACCCCTAACACCGATGGAGGCGCTCCGGTATATGGAACATCCATCATCTCAAGCAGACTTGCAAAGCTCATCTCAAGTGATGCTTTATCTTTGTAAATCTCAACCATGTTAAAAATAACATCAGGAGCATTGACCTTATAATCCGCGAAAAAGGCGTTATAGTCATCAAAAAGATTCAGACAGTAGGCTTCACAGCCGGCTTTTTCGAGCGCACGCCGAATTGATTCATATCCGTCTGCAGGATTCGTATCGTCAATATCAAAGTAGGGCTCAAATTCAAGGTCCTTAGGAGCCGTGAGGCTGTTATAATAATCAATATCAGCCTGCGAAAGGTTATACACTATTGCTACTTTCATTACTTTTTCTTTATTTTTATATCGTAAATATAAAAAAAAGTAACATTCTTAGCTAAAATATTAGATGTTTTATTAAATTTAAGTTGGCTGTTCGTTAAAAAGTGAGTATTATTCTGTAAACAAAATGGCTCCCCCGGATGTACGACAAATTTCCCTCTCCTGCTTGTCCGCCCCGGCAATAAGTCATAATAGTAAAAAAGAAATATAGTCCGTGATTTCCTTAATCTTACATCATAATCTTACTTTTTCTATGAGAACCTGTCCGAATAATATTTTTCTTCTAACAACCAATGGGAAAAAATGAGCTTTTATCCACAACCTAATAAATATTCCTGCGGACCTTTTGCATTAAAATATGCACTTGTGATGCTCGGTATATTCAGACATGAAAAGGAAATCGCCGAGGTCGCCGGTAGTAACTGGTGGTCCGGTACTGATGAAATCGGACTTGCCCGTGCAGCAAAGAAGTTTAACTGTAAAATGAACTATTTTCACTCTGAAGACCCCGATAAGGCATTTGCCCTGCTTGACGGTCAGCTTGATAAAGGACTTCCCTGCATTCTTAGCGTAAATAACTGGGAACACTGGCTGACCGTACTCGGCTGTCAGCACGATAAGTACATTATCGTCGACAGCGGACTCGAACGCGTTATTGCGATTCTTAATCCTTCAAAGCTCCTTAAAAGGTGGAAGTACCAGGACGAAAAAGACCTGAGCTTTGACGGCTATTCTATTCAGCCCGGATCGAAAGTCGCAACTAAAGCTGTCTTTACACTGGAAAAAGCCCGCATCGTTATGTACAAACGTAACGAGCCACTCGCCAAAAAATGGGATACTTATTTTAATGACCTTATTTATATCTGCCGGCCCCGCAATTCAAATGACATAAATTTTATCCCGGTAAATGACTTTCTGAAACACTATGGTAAAATGCTTATTAAAAGAGTCTCCTTCTGGCATGGTGCGCCCGGAGTTAAGGAACTTAACAGGATACTTAAAAATATGCAGTTTGTCGCTGAAGTCTATGACCTCGTGATTTACAAAGAGGATGAGAACCGTGCGCTTGTTGATATGACTTCTCTCTTAATGATGTACACATGCGGTAAATATGGTATGCAACCAATTTATTAATAACTATCTTACCACAAAACCACAATATCGTGCCGCAAAGCAATAACACCCGGCCGCGAAGCCACAATGTCGTGCCACAAAGCAATAACACCCGGCCGCGAAGCCACAATGTCGTGCC
>JBAXDX010000018.1:0-39684 GCA_037140715.1 Ignavibacteria bacterium | reverse complement strand
GTCAGGCCGTCTTGGCAATATTTGCGGAATATTGAATTGTCGGACAGGCTCCTAGTCGTTGCAATCTTACTAACGATGGATCTTTACGCGGAGGTAAAAAGTACAGCTACTATTACCGGCGTTGACAAGGTAACAATCATAAAATTACCTGCCAGTGTTGATGGCGGAGCGCGGGTTTATGCCGGAACAATTAGTGGAACAGTAAACATGACAAATGTAAGCTTCTTCTGCATTGATTTATTACATAACCTCAATTATTCTTACTCATACCACGATGTACAGACTACAACTTCAGGAGTTACTTACATTCTTAACAACTACTACCCATACAAAACCAGAGCAGATCAGCTTGCTGATATTTCACAGGAAGCTACTGCAATTCAGCTGGCAATCTGGAGTGTAAGAGACAGTCTTAATATTGATGACTGCATACCAGAGGTTAATCCTGCAGTAATCATAAGCAGAGCGCACGCTATCAAAGCAGACGCTGATGCAAATGCCGGAACAATAAAGCCATGGACTACATTGAAAATAAACATTCCTTCACAGGCTTTTTTCCTTGGAGACACAGTTAAATTCAAAGTAGAAGCTTATAATGAAGTCGGCGCTCCAATGGTAGATGTTGTGGTTACACTTTCAACAGATGAAGGAACATTATCAACAACAACTGTTACAACCGGCGCAGACGGCGTATCTCAGGAAATTACACTTGTTCAGGGACCAAACCATAGCACAATAGTTACAGCTTCAGGCAGAGTTACAATCCCGGAAGGAACAGAATATCACGCAACCGGCTTTGAAACTACAAACCAAAAATTGGTTATCGCTACTCCTGTTATTGATATTAAAACAGTCAGAACAGGCGTAAACTGGTGGGAAAAGGTTAATCTTGAATTAAGCAAGACTTCTGAAACAGTTACAGTCGCAGACGGCGATGAGTTCAGCTATGTAATTACTGTAAATAATACAAGCGGAGTTTTGGCAACCAATGTCCAGGTTTCTGACGTGCTACCAAATCTATTGCAATTCATTAATGCAACAGATGTTAACTATGATACAACAACAGGCGTATGGAATGTGGGAACAGTCGCACCAAACTCATCGAAGATACTTACAATTAATGTAAAAGCTGATTTCGGTTCATTTAGTTCAGCAATGTTTAACCTTGGACCGGCGGCAGATTATAACGTGTTCGTACTTAATGATATATATCAGCCTTCATCAGATACACAAGGAAAGATGGCCGTTGGCAATGATGCGTTTTTACAAAATTACAGCGTGGGCGATAAGCTCCCAATAAATACTAACCCGGCAACTGATAATTTTGTGCTCCTGGTCGGCAATAAGCTTACTTATAAGAGCGGCAGAGTTTATGGGGATATTTCCTTCAGGAATTTTATTGATACTACTCACTGGAATCTTGCAGATGGTAAAATCAAAATGATGACAACTGACTTCCCTATTGATTTCACAGCCGCATCGGTATATCTTAACAATCTTTCAAACCAGTTAGCAGCTCTTGCTCCTAATGGAACCACCTCTTTTGAATATGGATGCGTTGCGTTAAAGGGTATAAGCACTACTGAGAACAGATTTACCGTCAGCGGAAGCGATATTTCAATGTGTAACGATTTTAATATCAATACCCCGGCAGGCTCGACTGTAATCGTCAATGTAACGGGCGACAACATTACATGGAAAGGCGGGTTCGCTTTAACCGGGGCAACAAACAGGGATATTCTTGTTAACTTCGTTGACGCTACTAACATTACAGTTTCAAATATCAGAATACCGGCTTCAATACTTGCTCCAAAGACTACTCTTACTTTCCCGACCGGTGAAATTAACGGTCAGGTTGTAGCTAAGAACATTAACGGTTCAGGGCAGTTCAATAATTATAAATTTAACGGTAAGGTTACTCTGGAAAGGACAATAACTAACTGCACCGAAATGCTTCACGTTGAACAGCCAATGGAAACCGGGATATACCCAAGAAGCATGGCCAGGGTCAATAGTCTTCATGACATTACTGAGGTAAAGAAAGAAAACTCAAACATTCCCGTTAACATGGACTTGTTACAGAATTATCCAAACCCGTTCAACCCGTCAACAAGGATTAAGTTTGATATAGCTGAAACAGGTTTCTATACTATCAGAGTATTCAATGTATTAGGGAAAGAAGTTGAGATACTTGTAAAAGGCGATTACACACCCGGCAGCTACAATGTAAGTTTCGACGGCAACAATCTGACCTCAGGCATTTACATCTGCCAACTGACCGGAGCTAATGTAACCATTACAAAGAAAATGACACTCGTAAAATAAGAATTGATAATGGAGAAATAATAAATCGGACTCAGACCCTGTGAAGTGCGGCAGATAAAGTCAGGCAGTTATATTAGCTACCTGACTTTTTTTTGGGGAGGGACAAAACCGGATGTAAGAATATTTCCTATAAAGGCAGGTTGCAGTAAAATGTCGTACCGTTTTCCTCTGTGGAAACGAAACTAACTTTACCATTAAGATATCTTTCGCTTAAAAGCTTCATGCTGTAAGTGCCAAGACCGTGGCCACTCCCCTTTGTAGAGAATGAACGCTGGAATATCTGAAGCTGAACATCACGGGGCATAAATGTAGAATTATGTACGCTGAAAACTATTTCGTTATCTGCTTTCCTGCATTCAAGAGTAACTATACCATCATCAGGAGAAGCTTCAAGCGAATTTTTAAGCATATTCCCTATAATCCGCCTTAATATTACCACATCTGTCATAAAATCAATTATGTCTGAATCTTTTCTTACAACAATCACTCTGCCTTTTGTTACCAGATGATTCTTATATTCCTCGGCAACAATATATAATAAGCCAAATGAATTAACTACCGTTATATTAACCGACAGTTCATTGTTTTCAGCTCCGCTAAGTTGTCTTTGCTCCTGTATTTCATCAATAAGCCTTTCAGTAAGCGGGTGAAGAATTTCCTTATACTCATTCAGTTCTTCAGGATCATCGGCTTCTTTAATTAGTTCGGCGATACCCCTTAATCCGCCCGCAGTATTGAGAACATCATGGAAGAAAATTCTTTCAAGCGCACGCCTGCGTTTTTCATCGCTTATATCAGCAATAGTAACGATAACAAAATGCTCGTTGTCAATTATAACAGGCGAAGTGCTTATCTTAAGATCAAGTGCATCGCCCTTGTCTTTTGTAATAATACGGCATTCCTGATTATCACAAATACCCTGCTGGGTATTAAGTATAGCTTTTGCTACTCCGCAGGTGCTGCAGGATTCCGTGGTTCCGCATCCGGCTTCATTTTCGAAGGCATGGACACACTGGAGAATTTCCCCCGGACGCAGACTGTAAATTTCATCTATATTATCAATTTTAAGAAGCTTGAACAGGCTTTTGCTCGCAAATACAACCTGGCGTTCTTTATTCAGTATGAGAATTAAATTCTGAACAGTATCTATAATAGTTAACAAAGGCGAGTTCTTATTAAAAAGCTCAAACTGACGATTTACTTCTTCTAATAATGCTCTTTCAGCCGGAGCAAAATCTGTATGCATTTTTGACTGACCCATACTTTCTCCTATTCTATAATTGTTATATCTCTTTTTAAACTATCAAATAACTTAGGATAACTAATAACACACATAAATTAGTTCTTATAATTGTATCTAAAATCAATTGAAATATGTCAGGATTTAAGGAACTTTGACTCCCGCCAGGCACCCTGGATTTTCCGGCTGACCCGCGGGACTCTCGCAAAGCTATTGTAAAATTTCTGTCGCATAATATCAGTTCCCTGTAAAAAGAACAGGAATTAATTACCGGACCGATTCCTTAGCACGCCTTATTACTGAAATCATAAAACCAAATACCATTACAAGAACACCTGCCCACACAAGACCTATAAGTGGCTTTACGCTTGCTTCAATAGAAAGAACTTCCTTCCTTCCTTTCTCATCAAAACTGACCGGCGAAATGTAAAGGTCTTTGGTCAGTTCGCTAAGCATATCCGGCTCTTTCATAAGTCCGTTATTATACTTGCTAAAAAACATTACCGGAGCTACGATGGATGTAGAATTACCTTTTTTAACTTCAATATTAAAATGAAATTTCTGTCCTTCATCAATCGGCTCATAACCCTTAAACGTTAATGTATAACCGAAAGCCTCTCTTGGTTCATTTTTAGGCAGTTCCATCGAATGCTGCTCGCTGAAGCTGGCCGAACCTACAACTCCAAGCAGAAATAATGCTATACCGATATGGGACACATAGGCACCAAGCATAATCTTATTCCTGCGAATAACTTTATATGCTATTTCAAGATTAACGAACAGCGCAAAAGCCGAACTGAATGTAAGAAGCAGGAGCATAAAATTTTGCACTTCAGCAAGAATTATCATCAGTACTACTAAAATAACTGAGGCTCCAAGCGAAAATGCCGATTTTCTAATTATCTCCCTGCCATCGTTAGCTCTCCATTTTAGAAGAAGGCTGAATCCGTTTAACAGCCCTATTATAATACCGATAGGCAGGTTCATCTGATTATAGAAAGTTGTCTCAACCGACTGTTTAAATATCGGAGCCGAAGTACCGACAATTATAATGACAGAGCTTGCAATAATAGCAACAGAACCAGCAAAAAGGGCGAATTCACGGTTAAGATAGCTCTTGTAAGGTTCAATTTTAGTATTCAGATATTTCCATCTGTAAACCATCATACCAAAACCAAGAATCGTGAAAGCGCTGATAAGAATAACCAGGAAAATATATACCGCATAGCCGGGGTCTGTAAAAGCATGAACAGAAGCATCTCCAAGTATGCCACTTCTTGTTAAAAATGTACTGTATAAAACGAGTACATAGGTCATGATGCAAAGTATAAGATTAGTTTTAGCAAACTCCCCTGCACCGTTTGAATCTTCCCTTGAAAGACTTTTTTTCTGAACAAGCATAGTATGAATAGACGCAACTCCAATCAGCCAGGGTACAAGACTTGAATTTTCAACCGGATCCCAGCCCCAGTATCCGCCCCAGCCAAGCACACCGTATGCCCAGTATCCGCCAAGCATAATAGCAAACCCAAGAATCATAGCACTTGCGAGAACCCACGGAAGAGCCTGCTTAATCCAGTCTTTATATTCATTTTTCATTAAAGCTGCAAGCGCAAAAGCAAACGGCACGGTTGAAAGAGCAAAACCGACAAAGAGCATCGGAGGATGAATCTGCATCCAGAAGTTCTGAAGCATCGGATTCAAACCTTTACCCTGAATTATAAAGTCCGAAATAGCAATGTTGCTACCGCTTAACAGATCGTAGAGTTCCGAACTCATTTTAACAAAGCTCTGCCCTGACTGTCCGTCATTAAAAATAAAATTCCGCATAAATGGCGCATTTAAATAGTTCGAATTGATGTTCGCTATCGCAAGGAATGTTGGTTCGCTCCAGATATAAGCAAACGGATTTTTGAGCGCCGGAGAAATCATCATTAAAAGAAACGTTGCGGCAAGGGTAAAGATAGTCATTACTCTTGCTTCAAGGTCATCTCTTTTAGAACAGTACTGCTGAAGTATTACGCCGGTAACAGCTGTAAATAATGCCCAAAGGAAGAAGCTGCCTTCCTGACCGGCGTAGAATGTGGACATCAGTAGTCCAAATGAAAGTCCGCCACCTGAATATTCATATACATAGCGGTACTGATACTGATGAGTCAAAATAGCCTGAAGAAGCATGGAGGCGGAGATAATCACCAGCGCAGTCATAACATGATAACTGATCCTGGCAATTTGAAGAGTATTAGTCATACCCCTGAACGTTAAAAAATACATTACAACAGAGGCAATGCCGGCTGCTAAAGCAAAAGTAAGCAATATACTGCCAATCATTTATATTTTTCCTTCCTGATTTTATTAATAAAATATGAACTGACTTTAAATAAAACAAAAGCCGGTTTTCCAGCTTTCAAAATAAAACTACATCCCTGAGGAATTAATTTGCGGAGTTCCCTCATATTTCGATGGACACTTGGTAAGCACATCCGTAGCATAGAAACAGCCGTTCCTGTATTTACCCGTAACAACCACACTCTGGGCGGTTTCAAAATTATTAGGCATAGTGCCCGCAAATATAACTTTCATTTCGCGGCCTGTGGCATCCTTCATATAGAAAGAAAAAGTTCTTTCGGCAGAGTTAATTTCGTAATTTTTAGCTCTGACCCACTCGCCTGTCGCCTTAAATGTTTTTGGCTTAGCCTGAATAGATGCAAAATCCGCTTCATACTGAATATTTGTCTGCGTAAACAAATAAATCATAAGTCCCAAGAATACCACTATAACAGAGCCACCATATATATATTTTTTATTCATAACAAATTACTCCCTTTCATTTCCTTCTCGATTTGTTTCATTCTTTTGTCAAGGCTGTTCAGGAATAGAAATATCCCCAGCCAGATAACAAGAACAATAAGCAACACTATATAAATTGAATTTGCTCCCATGAATTTCAGAAATCCGTCCAAGATCACCTCAGATTAGTTTATTAGTTAGTTTGTCTTTATATATAATAGATTTATAGTTGAGTACCCACATCCAAAAAAATAGAATTGTAAAAGCTGTAAGCGAAGTAAAAAACACAAGCTGCATATTTGAATTCATCTTAAAGTTAACAACCGGACCGGAAGTTGAATCATTAGCAGAACCAGGATGAAGTCCGGTCATTATCCTTGGCATAATAAATATGAAAAACGGTACTGTTACAAATGCTATTATTGAATAAACAGCCGACAGAGCTGCCCGCTTTTCTTCTGTCTCAATTGCCGAGCGGAGCGCAAAGAAAGCTCCGTAGATAAGAAGCAGCATAAAAACACTTGTTTCGCGCGGATCCCAGTTCCAGAATGAACCCCAGTTAAACTTTGCCCATATTGAACCGGTTATAGTAGCAAGAATACAGAATATTATTCCAATCTGCGAAGCTGCATAAGCTTTTGCATCATCGTCGGGGTCTTTTTTCTTTAAATATCTAATACTGTATAATGTTGATACAAGAAAAGCTATTACAGTCAGCCAGGCGGTCGGCACATGGAAGAAAATAATCTTAGCCTTTTCCTCAAGACCCGGAATAACCGGAAATTGATACCATACCTGCGGATGTTCTACAATAGGAAAAGAAATTCCCGCAATAATAACAAAAAGCATCAGCAGAAAGAGCAACGATTTATAAAACATATCTTTTTTTTCCAGCGATAAATTATCAGCAAATATACTAATCTTTCCAAATAAAATCGAACAGCATAAACGAAGCCGTAAGGACAATAACATCGTAACAGACCAGTACTATAAGTTCGACATAAGAATCAGTAATAGTCGCACCGTCAATAGCAAATTTTGTCAGTTCAAGCAATGTCAGTATCAACGGCAGCAATATTGGGAATGAGAGAACGGGATATAAAGTTCCTTTAGAACCAGCCTTCGAAATGATTGCCGCAATAATAGTCGAAGCTGAAGCAATGCCAATGTTGCCAAGCAGAAAAGCAAGTATAAATAATGACAAATTCTTTAACACAAAAGTATCGAAAATAGCTGAATATAGAAGAGCGATAACTACATTCATAACAAAAACAAGAATAAAGTTGAACATCAGCTTTCCGGTAAAGACTGTGTTGGGAGAAGCTATCAGGTGCAAAGTCATCGCTGTTCCCCTCTCTTCTTCCGATACAAACGCGCGGGACAGTCCCGACATAGCAGAAAAGAATATGACTACCCATAGCAATCCGCCTGAGAGATATTCCGATATCCTTTCCTGCCCGATTGAAAATAATATCACACTAATCGTTACCAAAATAAACATTACCAGCGAATTTATAGCATAGCGGGTTCTTAGCTCTGAATAAAGATCTTTTCTAAATAGGGCAAATGCTTTCATTATTTAATAAACTCTGTGATTTCTAAAATTTTCATGGTTAATTACATTGTCTGCCATTTTATCTCATTGTGAGACAAAATAATCCATTGTTTGCCATCATTTCTCATTTCATAGAATCATAATTCATTTCTTGCCGTCATTTTCCATTTCCTGCCGTCATTTCTCATTTCATAGAATCATTTTCCATTTCGCGCCGTCATTTTCCATTTCGCGCCGTCATAATTCATTTCGCGCCGTCATTTCTCATTTCGCGCTGTCACAATCCATTTCACGCCGTCATTTCTCATTTCATAGAATCATTTTCCATTTCGCGCCGTCATAATTCATTTCGCGCCGTCATTTTCCATTTCGCGCCGTCATTTCTCATTTCATAGAATCATTTTCCATTTCGCGCCGTCATAATCCATTTCCTGACATTCAAAATCCATTTCGCGCCGTCATTTCTCATTTCATAGAATTATAATTCATTTCGCGCCGTCATTTTCCATTGCACGAAATTATAATCCATTTCACGCCGTCACTTCTCATTATGAGACAATATATTCCATTGCCTGGCAGTCCGGTATGATATGAACCTGCCTGATTTAATTTCTTTATGCCTTATTCTTAAAGTCTTCAAGCTTAATAACCTCGCTGCAAAGGGCAAGATCGCTTTCTTCATTTGAAGCTATAAGTATTACCGAATGACCCGCTTCTGATTTAACAATCTTATATACAGTTTCTTTTCCGGCGTTATCGAGGTTGGAAGTCGGCTCATCCAAAACGAGCAGCTTAGGACTGTGCATAAGCGCAAAAATATATTTCAGCCTCTGTTTCATACCGGAAGAGTAGCCTTTTACCTCATCTTCCCTTCTGTCGTAAATAAGAAATTCATTCAATAAGTAATCAGCTTTCTCTTTATTATACTCAACTCCGCGGATGCTTGCAAAATGTTTAAGATTTTCTTCCGCAGTAAATTCATCATAAAGAACAAGATATGGAGCCACAAAACCAATATGGTCATGCAGGTTTTCCATTTTAATTGCATTCCCGTTAAGCTGGTGAACAATGGCTCCCCTGCTCGGACTCAAAATTCCGGTTAAGATTTTAACAAGCGTGGACTTTCCCGACCCGTTATGCCCTGATATACCGAATATCCCGTTGTTGGAAAAACAGAAATTTATATCTTTGAATATCAGTCTGCGCCCGAAGATTTTTGTAACAGAATCTGCCTTTAGCTGATAATTATTTATTCTCAATTACTATCTTTCCTTTTTTGATGTTATCACCCGAATTGGTTACAAACATATACACGCCTGTTGGAAGCTTATTCCCATTATTATCTTTACCATTCCATTTAACAATGTAAAAACCGCTCTGCGAATCCGCATACAATAAAGAACTCCCGCTATAAACTAATTTCATCCCAGCCGAGTAAATATTTATATCAGCGACTCTTGTACCATTATAAGCAATGGGCAGATAAATCTGATCATTATTTAGCAGATTCGTATAATCAAACGGATTTGGATATGCATAATCAGTTTCATTATAAACAATATCCTGATTGCTGACTATCTGATTATTGAAGAAATTAATCTCGCTTAAAGCAGCAAGTCCCGCGCTCGACAGTTTTGAATAATAATTATTTACTACTTTCATCGCTCCATCGGTTGGGACTGAAAACAAGCTGAATTCAGCCGGCAAAGTTTCCGCAGGATTAGAAATAGCCGTCTGAATATCACCGTTTGTAATCTTTATAACTAATGTATCTACTATAACTCCATCCCTCAAAAATATTCTGATAAACTGATTGGACAACGGCGCAGTTGAAAGAGTAAGCGGAAAACTTGAAGGATTAAAATCCATTGAGACAGAATATTGTAACAAAGGATAATTAACAGCATCCTTAAAAAACTTATCTGAACTTTTCCTATAACCTGTATAATATGTCCATTGTCCGAATTCACTTAATGCACTCTTGAACGATGCCTGATATTCTGTCAGACTATTATTTATCGCAAGAAGAGCAGGATTCCTCACAAAATCTTCCCATTGTCTTTTAATAATATCAAATCCATACTTTTCTTTTAGAAAAATATTCCAGACTGCAAGATCATATCCCCTGTGGGCAGAAAAAGTTTTGCCGGGTGAGTTAAAGTATTCGGAAAGATAACCGTAATAATCATGAATTGTATTGAAAACAAATGATTCCATCGCGGTTGAAGTAAGTTCATGGAAGAATATATCTGAGAACTTAAGAGCATAACAGCCCATTTGAATAGCATGATGAAATTCATGTGCAAGAGTAACCCGTGCCGCATTCAGACCATGAGTATAGAATTCGTTTCCCAAAAAATCATTATCAATTTCGATATAGCCTGACCACTTATTCAGTCCAATTTCATTCTCCGGCTGGGTTCCGCCATAATAATTCATATTAATAATATAAATATCATAAGCATTGTCGCCGCCTAAAACATTATCAGTTGGTGGCTCAGGATAACCGAGGAAGTTAACTTCAAAAGAATAAGCAGAATCGATGGCAAGTGCAACTTGTTGTACATTATCAACAACAGAAAGCGCCGAATCATAATTAGGCATATTAGTTCCGGAATTATCATAATGTATCCTGAACCTGCCGGAAGGCGAAAGCATACTCGCCTGCATAACCGGCCTGTCATAGATAGTTTTTAATAAAGCCTGTTGCTGTGGCGTAAAATTCCGAAAATTAGAATATATCTGAGCAGACAATTCAAAGCTGCATTTATTATTGAATCCTTCCGGAACAGTCTGCGCCGGAATACCTTCAGTTGCATCCTGATTCTTACATGAAAGATAAACATTAAAAAGCGAATCAAGATATGCCCTGCCAGGTGATTCCTGAGCGACAACAATTATCTGAAACAGCAGAATAAACAGAACAATTAAACTTATGATTAAAACGTGATTTCTTTTATCGTAATACAATTTTCCGCCTTGTCAGTATAAACTAAATGGTTTTTATTAAAATTCATGCTCTTCACAAAATAACTGCCTGCATTTATTGATTCGATAAGTTTTTTGCCGTAAAGAGTTCTTTCATTCGGTGACTCTATTATCCTCTCAATCGTTGAATTTTTCTTATCATAAATCAAAAGTTTGTTTAAACCGGTAAACTTATTTTCTACGCAGAATATTTGAGACTCATTAAGACCATTTAAATCGGAGAGCGATCCTTTAAGATTCATCTTTATTGAGCCGTCGGGAGTCGAGATAACGGAGAAGTTCTCTTTCCGGCTAAATATAAAGTTGACCGCTTCATTTCTGTTCTTATTAAATAAATCGCCAACATAACAGGTAATCTGACTTTCGCCGGCAGGCGGAATTACATATTTTGTCTGTTGCGTAAGAACGTCCAGGTCTTTCCCAATAATAGCCTTTACAAAGATAAAGGCATGCTTCTCCTTTTTCCAGTAAAAAATTGCCATCGGATTTTCTATTATAAGTCGGCCACTTATAACATTAGAAGCATAATTTTCAGAACTGATCAGATTATATCTGAAATTACTATAGCTGTAAACAAGTAGCCTCATATTGCCATTTTTATTCACGAGAATATATATCTGCGCCCGTTCCGGGTTCTCATCACGTAGTATCTTTATATCCTCAATCGGGTCAGGCGAATATATCTTTTCTTTTTTCACCGACTTATCCGCAAAGTTCACCGTAAAAGCCTCGATAAGCTTTTTCCCTTTTGAATAGCAGTAAAATGTCTTCAGATTCTCTTGCTGATCATCTATTTCCATTGACGAGCATGTATCAATCATAGCAATGGAATAAAAAACAGAAGGTATCCCTGAACTGTTGCATATCATCAGATTAAGAGCAGGTTTATTGTAATCGAAATAACAAATATCTAATATCATGTCATTCCGGCAGTCAAAATAGTTCAGGCAAGCCGGTTTTGCACCAATGGCAATGCTTGTATTATCTTTAATTACTTTAAGCTCGCTCACCAAATAAAGCTTTCCGGCTTTATTTAATGCCAGCAACCCGTCAATGAATCTGCTATAAAACGGAATCAGGTCAGTCAGACCCGGTTTGCTTAAATAAAGCTGCTCGCGGAAAAATTTATTATTCTCGCGTGCGAAGATAACTGACATCTCCGACTTATCGCGGTTCAGATAAACGATATCATTCATCCCGTCGCGGTTAAAGTCTCCAATCGCTACCTTATCAATCTTATTGTCAAAGGACAGAAGAAGTGTAGTTTCAAAAGAAGCACGGTTATCGCCATAAATAAACAGAAGATTATTATCCTCGGCAATTATTATATCCTGGAATCCGTCAAGGTTGAAGTCATAGGTCATTAGTAAGCTGACTTTTCCTGAAACAGGAATCTCCCTGACCTCGTTAAATTCTCCCCGCGAATTATTATAAAAGAACTTCAGAGAGCTACCAAGCAGATCAATAGCCGCTATATCAGGATATCCATCATTATTAAGATCGACAAATACGGCGCAAGAGAAAATCTTTTTATCAAATATTTTCTTTTCAACAAGACTTCTGTCTTTTTCGCTTATTATCGAAAGTCCGTTAAACGAGCTTCCCGACAAAAGCATCTCGCGTCTGTCATCTCCGTTGATGTCCGCTACCGAAAGGTTTGATGGATAGGAATTTAGTTTTAATACTTTTTCCATGTAAACCGCACCTGACTCAATCGTTCGCAATATTCCCGCCCGTCTGTCCTTCCTTGAAATAAAAGCATACCGTGTCGATAGTTTCTCTTTCTTATCAAGAGCCTGAATACCTGAAATTTCAAATTTTATTTTGCTCGCTTTTGACCTGTCAAATCCTCCGTTTACAATTCCATTATAAGCCGTAAGGCTTTTATCGTCTGAACCATAAAGCAAAACATCGGTATAAAAATCATTATTGTAGTTTAAGGCAAAGAGGGACTGATAGTTTTTGTCAGCAGCATAGCTGTCGTATTTACAAAAACCATTTATTGGAATTTGGGCAGGACAAAGCTTTGGATAAAGCAGAGAAATAATTACAAGGCTAAATAACAGCGTTACGCGCTTTAAGCCTGATGTCTCTTCTTTGTAAAGCTCCTTTATAACGGCGTATTTCATCTTCGCTTTCAGGGGTTATTTTTATTGTTGCAACCGGCCTGCCCTCAGCATCGACAGATACAAAGGTCAGATAAGCAGAATTAGTATGTATTCGGTTTCCTGTCTTAAAATTATCCGCAAAAACTTTAACTCCTACTTCCATTGAAGTAGTAAAGACTCTGTTGACAGAAGAAATCAGGCTTACGGCATCACCAAGTCTGATCGGATGATGAAAATCTATCTTATCTACTGATGCCGTAACGCAGACTCTTCGATTATGTTTAGCGGCAGACATTGCGGCACAAATGTCTATCCAATGCATTAGTTGTCCGCCAAGAAGATTGCCAAGCTGATTGGTATGATTTGGCAGAACCAGTTCCGTCATATTAATTATTGACAAACTTACTTTTCTCTCTCCCATCTTTACCCCTCCGCAAAAGCTTATTTTTACATTCTGCTTTTATTCAATGACTCGATAATATCCTTTACTTTTGCAACATTTATATCGTCTGGATACTTCTGAATAAAAACTTCGCCTTCCTTCAAGGCATTCAGTTTGTCTTTTTTTGTCATGTAGAGCTTAATCTTATTATAATGCGCCTCGGTGGCGTATTTTGAATCATGATAAGTGTCTGTTACAAGCGAATAATAGTAAAGAGCCGCGCCATAGTATTCCATTACATTGTAAATACGGGCAGAATTCATCTCCTTTTCAGCCAACTTATTGTTAAGCTCTTTTATCTTCTGACCGGCTTCTGCCACTTTTGGGTCAGTCGGAAAGAAATCTATAAAAGCCTGAAACTCCTCGATGCTCTTCTTAGTATATTTTTGTTCAAGCTGAAAGTCTGGCGAAAGCTGATAATAAGATTCAGCCAGCATATATTGCGCTTTTGGAACCAGTCTGCTTGCCGGAATGTCCTTTATCAGGCGGCTATACTCGTAAGCAGCTAATATATATTCCTGTTTCATAAAATGGCTCTCGGCAAGATAATACTGCGCCGAATCAACTACGGAACTGCCCGGGAATTGCATTAAGACTGTCTGGAATTCATTTGCAGAAGCAAGATAATCCTCATCGTTGAAAAGTTTTAAGGCATAGTTAAGATGTTCTCCGGCCGTCATGTTGGCCGTATTTACAGTAGAGGCGCATCCATATAAAGCAATCGCGAGCAGGAAGAGAAGGATATTTTTTTTCATCATAAATTTTTACTGGTTTTCTATGAGCATGAATACAAATACGGAAGCAAAATTAAAGAATTTTACGCCCTGTTCAAAGGTAAAAGTTGGGTAAAGCCAATTTGTTTTTCCCATCGTCTGCTGTTTTACCATCGTAAATCCAAATGGTTTCAACAATTGCTACATTTCCCTTATCCTTACGCAAAATCATCCTTTGATGGATTATTTTTAGGGATGCCCACATAATTATATTACTTTTATACGTCCGGATGTTAAATTTATTCCTATAAAAGTAATATCTAATAGGAATAAAAATAAAATCCGGAAGTCCGCAAGCTTGAAAATAGCTTATATTTACAGTTTTTTGATTTACCGCTATTATTTGCTACGGACGCTGAAGAAAAGATAAACAACAATTGCCGCCGAGCCAAGCGCAACAACCGGCTCAAGAAGATTTGCAAAGAAGGGCTCAGGAGGCATTTCAGCCTTTGTAAATGGCAACGCCGGTTCTTCTATCTCCTTTATGACCAGCCGGCTGACAGTATCCTGAACAGCAAAGGAAAAATTATCCGCTGACTTCAGACTGCCGTTTATAGCAATTACATAATTCCCCTTTAGCGTAAGTTCTCGTTTAACTTTATCTTCCCCAAATAACCCGTCCCTGAATGAATCAGAATATTTAACTCCCGCCTTTTCAATTACGATTCGTAATGAGTTCTTTGCATTCTGAGGATTTAATGTAACAGGAATATTATTGCGCTTTAATATCTGAAGAATTTTATTATCAAAGAATGGAAAGGGATTGGTAGCATTTGTATTAAAGAAAATTTCACCGGAATCAAGGGGAAGCTTCGCTGAAATCAACGTAACAGCAGAATCAATAAGGCTACTGAACCATTCAAGGTTTGTCGGAGTCTGCGCTATGGACGAACTTACAAAGACAAACATGAATAGAACGATAAATTTGAACTGCACTAACCCGTTGAGGCCTAAGCCTGTAATAAATCGGAACCTGCGACAATGAGCAGGAAATTTAAGCTTATGATTCATCATGCTCTGATATTTCTTCCTGAAGTTAATTTTTAATATCTAAAAGTAAATTAACTATGGCATATTTCCAAACTGCCATTTTTCTTATCAATTTGGATGTTATCCGGGGAAATCCTGCCCGCGGACTAAAAAACAGACGTTTAGATTTATTTAAATAAAAAAAGCCGGCATTTTCAGAGCCGGCTTTTAGTTAAGATAAAAAACACTTTTTCTATTCTCTTACAACCCAGATTTTAACCACAGCTATAATAGAAGGATAAAGTTTAATATTTACGCTATAGATACCGAGAGATTTAATCTGCTCTACAATCTCGATTTTACGTTTATCGATGTCGTAGCCTTTTTCCTTAAGGCTTTCAGCAATCATCTGAGCGGTAACCGTACCAAATATTTTATCTTCTTCGCCAACCTTTACAGGTATAGTAACAGATATCTTCTCAAGCTCGGATGCGAGTTTTTCAGCAACTTTTACTTCTTTTACTTTTTTCTTTGTAAGCTGTTTTTTCTCCTCCTCAAGGGCTTTCATATTTCCCTTTTGCGCCACAAAAGCAATATTTCTTGGAAGCAGGAAGTTACGAGCGTAACCATCTTTAACGTCAAGGATATCGCCTATCTGTCCGAGCTGATCGAAATTTTTTCTTAATATGACTTTCATTATGCCTCCGTATTACTTTAATGCTTCGGAAATATAAGGCAATAAAGCAATTTGTCTTGCTCTTTTAATGGCTGTAACAAGCTCCCTCTGATGCTTTGTGCAAGTACCAGTTATGCGCTTAGGGATTATTTTGCCCTGTTCAGTCAAGAACTTAATTAATCGCTTATCATCCTTATAATCGATATATGTTACATTGGCTTCACAGAATTTACATACTCTTTTATTTTTCATATCCTTTTAAACCAACTTTATTTTTTACTAATTGTTTAATAATTCTGATTCTTCATCAGACAAAAATTTATCGAATGAATTATCCTCGTAAGATAAATCATCCTCCACCGAATCAATCATAACATCACCACAGGAAGATGACTTCCCCGCCGACTTATTAAGGAATTGAATTCTTTTCGCCTTAATTTCGACAATGCTTCTGTTATAATTATCTTCAGTTTTCCAACTTCTGCTCTGAAGTTCGCCGTCGACAAGTACGGCAGAGCCTTTTTTCAGTCTTTCCCTGCAACTTTCAGCAAGCTTATTCCACGCTACAACTCCGACATAGCAGACATCTTCCTGCCAGTTGTTTGAGCTGTCTTTATACTTTCTGTTAGCTGCAATAGAAAAATTTACAACAGGTGTATTATTTGAAGTTTGCCTGAAAACCGGATATTTAGTTAAATTGCCTGCAACTAACACATTGTTTAACTCAGGCATCTTTAATTCGCCCATGCTTCTCCCTCCATAATAGTCTGATAAGTTTATTGCTCTATCTCTGTTTTCTCTTCAACTACAGGGGGAACAACAATTTCTTCAACTTTTTCCGGAGTTGCCAGTACCTTGGACTTATCCAGATATTCAACTGCAAACTTATCGAGAACGATGATCAGATGTCTTAAAATAAATTCATCGAGCTGGTACATTCTTTCTATTTTTGCTATTAATCCAGGAAATGCGACAAATCTGAAAATGACATAGTACCCGCTCTTTGTTTTTTCAAGCGTGTAAGCCAGTCTTTTTCTGCCCCATTTATCGATATCAACAATCTCTCCGCCGTTTACGCGTATAAGCTCTGCAACACGATTAATGGTAGATTCAATCTGCTCTTCTTCGATAGAAGAATTAATAATAATAGTGCTTTCGTAGTTTCTTTTCTGCATTGTCCTATTCACCTCCTTCGGACTGATGGCCCTCATTTTTTTTATATTGAGAGCAGGAGTGGTATGTATAATTAATTAAATAAAGAACTTTCGTAAATATAACCCCAAAAAATTAAACCGGCTCTCCGTCTTGTTTCGACAAACTATTATCAGAGTCATCATCCAAAGGCTTTTTCCTTGTAAAGGTTTTACTATACAAATCAAGCGATGCTTTCAGACCACCTTTAATAAATTCTTCGACCAGACAACAACTAAATTTTATGGATTCTTCAAGCAACGGTATTTCTTCACCGGCAAAAGGGCTTAGAACATATTCAGCCATCTCCCCCTGTTCAAAATTCCTTCCAATACCAAACCTGAGACGTGGAAACTTATCCGAATTTATATTATAAATAATCGAACTAAGACCATTATGACCACCATCTCCGCCATTTAATTTCAATCGAAGCCGGGCTGTTTCAAGATTAACATCATCATGAAGTACAAGCATATCTTCTACTTTTACATTAAACCTCCCGAGCACATCAGTCGCCGCCCTGCCACTAAGGTTAACATAAGTAACTGGCTTTATCAAAACAAAGGGAAAATCATTTAGATCCCCTATTGCCAAATGATAATCGCTACCGGAAACCTTGAACTGCAATCCATGTTTCTCGGCAAAGTAATCAAGTACCTTAAACCCAATATTATGTCTCGTATTGGTATAACGACTACCAGGATTCCCAACACCTAAAATAGAACGGATATTAATTTTAACCTGCCTTATCTACTTTTCCTTTTGAAATTACTTCCGGTTCCGCCTTACCCTTACCCTCAGCCACTTCCTTCTCTATTTTTGGAGCAACAACTGAAAGTACAACTGACTCAGGCGCATTAAGTATCACTACATTATCAAATTTAAGATCCCTTGCATGTACTGATTCACCAAGTCCTGTATTTGATATGTTTATTTCAAGATGCTCCGGCATCTGATCCGGTAAGCATTCAATATCAAGCTTATGCAAAAATATCTGAAGAACACCGCCTGCCCTAACACCGGATGAGTTGCCGGTTACAGCAATAGGCACTTCAATCTGAACCTTCTCGCCGGACTTAATACCCAGAAGATCAAAATGTACAACTTTATCAGTAACAGGATCAAACTGAATATCTTTAATTACACAGGTAAGTCCGTCCCTGTCGCCTACTTTCAATGAGATAATATGAGCTTCGGATGTAAAAACTAATGGCTTAATAGCTGTTTCAGCTACATCAAAAACTATAGACTGTTCATTCTTCGAATAGTAAACACCCGGTATTCTTCCATTTTTCCTTAATTGCTTATTCGCACTCTTACGCGAAACCTGTCTTTCAGTGGCATTTAATACAACCTCTGCCATTTTATCTCCAAATTATTATTCAATATTACTAACCTTTATCAATCTCGAAAAGTGAACTAATTGATTCATTCTTATACGTCCTCCGTATTGCCTCAGCAAACAATTCCGAAACGGTACGGACATGTATTTTTGACGCACCTCTTTGTTCATCAAAATAAATCGTATCAGATATATAAAGCTTTGATATTTCTGATCCCTCAATACTCTCAACCGCGCGCCCTGAGAATAACGGATGTGTTACAGCTCCGTAAATATTTTTCGCACCCTTCTCTTTTAATGCCTTAATGGCTGAAACAAACGTGCCCCCGGTATCCATCAAATCATCAACTAAAAGAACATTTTTCCCATCAACATCACCAATTATATTCATTACCTCAGCTATATTCGGCTTAGGTCTTTTTTTATCTACAACTACCAGACTGCAATTTAATCTCCTCGCATAGGAACGCGCCAGCTTAATCCCGCCTACATCAGGCGAAACAATGACAAGATTACCATTCATCTCGTTAAACACACTTGAGAAAATCGGCGATGAATAAAGGTGATCAACTGGAATATCAAAGAACCCTTGTATCTGAGCCGCGTGCAAGTCCATCGTAATTACCCTGTCGGCACCCGAAACTGTAATCAAATTAGCTATAAGCTTCGCCGTGATTGACACTCTCGGCTGGTCTTTTCTATCCTGTCTTGCATAACCAAAATAAGGTATGACTGCGGTAATCCTTTTAGCCGAAGCTCTCTTTGCAGCATCAATCATTATAAGTAATTCCATCAGGTTTTCTGCCGGAGGCAACGTTGACTGTATTATAAATACATCACGGCCCCTGATGTTTTCTTTATATTTTACCCAAATCTCACCATCACTAAATCTCTTTAACTCTATCTCACCTAACTTGGTGCCTAACCTTGCAGCTATCTTCTCGCCTAACTTAAGATTAGAACCCCCGGCAAATACCTTAAACTCAAACTCAGACATCTTTGCCCAACCTCATTATATAAAAAGGATCTCAAATATACATAAAACTATATGGCATGTCAATAATTACAGTAAACGGAAAGACACTATTCTTATTAACATGAAACAGAACACGAAAATATTAACCCTGTACCCCGCTGAAATATTTTTTCGGCTATTTCTAAATATCTAATGTCTTATGACTTATTCTTCCTGAATAAAAATAAAATCACAATCATAAGCACTATACCGGCAAGCGAATAAATCCAGACAGGAGTCTCTTTAAGTTTGAACGGCCTGAACGTGGCCGTAATTGTTTTTCCTGTACCTATTTCTGATAACTTGTATTTCCATGTCAGCCTGTTTCTCTTTATCTCATGAGCATTGTGTGTAATAATCTCACCGGGTATATAATAAACATAAGTAACCGTAAACTGTTCCGGATTAATACCAAAACCAGTTGCAAAAGGAGAAATAAACTGCGAAAAGATCTTTTGCCCAACCGCTCCGCTCTTTAATGAATAATTTGACTCCCTAAATGCTTTCGCATAGTGAAGTGAATCAATATACTGGAATGTCAGCCCGACTTTTGCGTGTATTGTAGTATCCGCTGAATCTGCATAAACTTCTACTTTGCCTGTTTTACTGTAATCTGACTCAAATTCTTTTCTCAATGAATCAGAATCAAATATCCCTGACTGCTGAATAAAACTCGAATCCTGCAAAGTTTGTGCTTTCATCCAGTAATGCACAAACATTTCACCTGAACCATCTGTCTTAATTCTTGTTTCCTGATAATAATTCAGACACCCGCTTAATAATAGCGTTGTATAAACCAGCAAAGTCAATAATCTTATTTTCATAACACCTGTAAAATTAATAGCCAAAAATAGGTAAAATTATTCAATTATTACAATAAGACCAGAAGATTGTTGGTTTTACTTTTATTGCGACTGAAAAATCATTATTTTTGTGTCACTTTTTTAAGGAAGACTATTATGCCAACATACGATTATAAATGCACAGAATGTAATGACACATTCGAATTGTTTCAGAGAATGTCCGATGAACTGCTTCAGAAATGCCCGAAATGTAATGGTAAATTAAAAAGACTTATCGGAGCCGGTGCCGGCACTATCTTTAAAGGAACAGGTTTTTACCAGACAGATTATAAAAATAAACCGAACAGCAACGTACCAAAAAGTACTAATGTAACTATACCAAAGACTGTAACTACACCGTCTTCTCATAGTAATAAACCATAAATTATTTTTTTTTACGGGAAAGCATAATTCCAAAACATTACTCCGTCCTGCTGAGGAAATATCCGCTGACCCGTTTCCAATACTCCTTTAACGGAATTGTCCGTACATGTTTTTATAATTGTTTGTTCAAACTGTTAACTATTTATTGATTCTTTCTTAATTTAAACCATAAGAATTAAATATTTTTCAGCTATAACCGTTATTGCTATCGGGTCTGATATGTTTTTTTCATACCTTTACATATAATTTATACACTTTCATGGATTATCATATGACATCGCACGATTATATTGAACTGGAAGAAAAGTTTGGTGCCCATAATTATCATCCCCTGCCTGTTGTTCTTGCAAAAGGAGAGGGTGTTTTTACCTGGGATGTTGAGGGAAAAAGATACTACGACTTCCTTTCCGCTTACTCAGCTGTTAATCAGGGACACTGCCACCCTAAAATTATTGCGGCTATGACTGAACAGGCTAAAACTCTGACGCTTACATCAAGAGCATTCTTCAATGACTGTCTCGGAGAATATGAAAAATATATAACTGAGTACTTCGGCTATCACAAGGTGCTCCCGATGAACTCCGGTGCGGAGGCTGATGAAACAGCAGTCAAGCTTTGCAGAAAATGGGCTTATTCTAAAAAAGGCATACTGAATAATGCAGCAAAAATTATAGTCTGTGAGGGAAACTTCCACGGCAGAACTATTACTATAATCTCTATGTCAACCGACCCTGACTCTTATTCAGGTTTCGGACCATATACACCAGGATTTATTAAGATACCTTATAATGACATCCCCGCTCTTGAAAATGCCCTCCGCGATTCTGATGTCGCCGGCTTTCTTGTTGAACCTATCCAGGGCGAGGCTGGCGTATTCATGCCGGATGAAGGTTATCTTAAAAAAGCTTATGACCTTTGCAAAGCCCGAAATGTACTCTTTATCGCCGATGAAGTGCAGACGGGCATCGCCAGAACCGGAAAACTTCTGGCATGTGACCATGAAAATGTAAGACCTGACATCCTTATACTGGGTAAAGCTCTCTCCGGCGGAACTATGCCAATATCTGCCGTGCTGGCTGACGATGATATAATGCTGTGTATTAAACCGGGTGAACATGGCTCAACTTTCGGAGGCAGCCCGCTCGCCGCCAAGGTTGCTATTGCTGCCCTCAAAGTAGTCAGGGATGAACATCTTGCAGAAAATGCAGAGAAAATGGGGAACCTCTTCAGAGAAGAACTTCGCAAAATTAATTCCGATATGATTGAACTTGTAAGAGGCAGGGGCTTATTAAACGCAATAGTCATTAAACCTAAAAATGGTAAGGAAGCATGGGATATATGTCTTAAAATGAGAGATAACGGACTGCTTGCTAAACCGACTCACAACCATATTATCCGCTTCGCTCCGCCACTCGTAATTAACGAACAACAGATAATCGAAGCTGTCTCCATTATTAAAAAATCAATTGAAGAGATAAGCAGTTTATAAACGGAATAATTTTCCCTCATATTCAAAAACGGGCCACCACGCCCGTTTTTTTTATATATTCTCTATTATATTGAAAAAATCCGCTTCATCCGATACGCAAACCGTCAGGGTATCTTTACTTAGTCTTAAACTTAGCCGTAAAATAAAATTTGCTACCCTCGCCCTCGGTGCTTTCAATCCCAATTTCACCACCCATAAGGGTTACAAATTCTTTGCATATCCTAAGCCCAAGCCCGGTGCCGTGATACATACGTGTGTAATTATTAGTAACCTGCGAAAAAGGCTTAAACAACATTTCGAGTTTATTTTTTGGGATTCCTATACCATTATCACTGACACAGGCAATAATAGTTGCCATGCCATCCTGAATATTCTTTAGCGTAACATTAATTTCAATGTTACCATAACTGGTAAACTTAACAGCGTTGCTAAGCAGATTTGAGAATATCTGCCTTAACCTCACAGGGTCGCCCGTTAACAGAAAAGGCACTTGTTCAGAAATAACACCACTAACCATTAACCTCTTTTCATCAGCCATTGTAGATATTATTAATATCGCTTCATTAACAACCTCACGAAGATTAAAATCAACCTCTTCAAGCTCCATGTACCCAGCTTCGATTTTCGAGATATCAAGAATATTATTAATAATATCAAGCAACGATTCCGCTGCCGAACGTGCCTTTGCCACAAAACTCAGTAGTTCTTCCTTGGAATCATATACATCCTGCTCAATCAGATCAAGAAAACCAAGCACACCATTCATAGGAGTTCTTATCTCATGACTCATACTCGCAACAAAGTGGCTTTTGGCATCGCTTGCCTGAATCGCCTCACGGGCAAGTTTATCCGAATGTTCTTTTGCAGACTTTAGATCTTCAAATGCTTCTGCCTGCTGCCGCTCAAGTAAAACTTCATCCGAAACATCCCTGATTGTGCCAATAAAATAATTATCTTCCCCCTCCTTTTCATATATATCCTTAACATCAAGGCTGACAGTTATAACTTTACCGTCTTTTCTTTTAAATGGCAGGCGATAACTGCTCACACGTCCTTCTTTAAGAAGAATGTCAAGTAATATATGCCTGTCATAGGGTCTCAGATATATCTCCTTCTCAATATTAACGCTAAGGAGTTCTTCAATACTGTCATAACCAAGAATATCGGCAAACACCTGATTAGCAATAATAAACCTGCCCTGCGCTGTACTCTGAAAAATTCCCACAGAGAGATAATTAAATAACTTACTACATTTTTTCGAACTTTGATTCATTTTATTGTCTGTTGAATATTTGTACTAATTAAGAAATATTTTTAAAGGAACTGCACTTTTCGCCGGAATAAATTCAATTTACTAAACATCATGCGAATATACCGGTACATTATTTAACCCATGCAATAATATGTTTACATGTTCATCCGGGTTAACCGGAATAAAACATTAAATATATAACATTCGTCAGTTTGTCAAAAGTTTGATAAAACTTATTGTAAGTTAATAAAAAAATAAATAAAGTACCTGATAATAAAATATTCTTAATATATTATAATTAAATAAATACATCTATATTTGCTGATAAATATTCAATTAATAGTTAACCATAAAACTATGACAGATTTCTTCTATTCCATTGACCTTGCGGTCTTTTATTTCATCAACCACGGTATGTATAACCGGGTCTTCGATATTTTTTTTGTATTCATTACCGATGTCAGCCACTGGTACATTGCCTACATTATCCTGCTCTGTCTGTGTTTCATCAAAGGCGGAAAGAGTGGGAAGATTGCCGTTGTGGGAGCTGTAATACTGATTATTTTTTCCGACCAGCTCAGCAGTCATTTTATCAAGAACTGGGTTGCGCGTATCCGTCCGTGTAATGTATTGCCTAATACCCGTGTGCTGGATGGCTATTCCGGCTCTTATTCTTTCCCTTCGTCTCATGCCGTAAACAACTTCGCTGAATTTATGTTCTTCTCGATTCTTTATCCGCGACTCCGGAAGATTTTATTTACCATAGCTTTTCTTGTTTCTTTCTCAAGGATTTATGTCGGGCGGCATTACCCCTCTGATGTTATTGGCGGAGCTGTTTTAGGCTGTGCTGTCGGGTATCTGTTTGCCCGTATCGCCATACGGATTAATATTTTCATACAGGACAAATATCTGAGGATTGATACAAACTATAATTCATTTGATTAAATAACTAATGTTATATAAAATTCATCTGAACCATGATTTGTATGATTATTTTGATTTATATAATAATGCATTCAGCATTAAACGAATCATAGTTAACTATTTAACCATAAGGATTATAATTCCGGTATTCCTGTGTAACATAATTAAATGATTAACCATACTTCGTAATTTAATCATAACCATTAATTTATTTAGTCCATAATCATAATTAATAAGTACCGGCGCAAAAATGTCCGGTATTTATATACGCAAAAAGTTTTTTAACAGATACCTTCCCCCCTCCCGACAAAGTTTTACCCAAATACTGCAATGTATTTCCCTGATGTCATAATGCATTTCCCTGATGCTATAATGCATTTCCCTGATGTCATAATGCATTCTTCTGATGTCATAATGCATTTCCCTGATGTCATAATGCATTTCCCTGATGCTATAATGCATTCTTCTGATGTCATAATGCATTTCCCTGCTTAGCGCTTTTTATTTCATAACATGCCTGGTTAAAGTCCGCATACCCGTGTGTAATTACCATAAGAGCATATTTCATTTCCGGACAGGTCTGTGTCAGTTCAGACTCTGCATGTTTACATTCAGACTCTGCCTGTTCAGATACAGACTACGCCTGTTCACATACAGACTGCGCTTATTCAGATTCAGACTGTGCATGTTTATATTCAGATTGCGCTTATTTAAATACAGACTTCGCATATTTACATTCAGACTTCGCTTATTTAAATACAGACTCTGCATATTTATATTCAGACTTCGCTTATTTAAATACAGACTCTGCATGTTTATATTCAGACTTCGCTTATTTAAATACAGACTCTGCATGTTCTGACTTTACTTATGCTCTTCCGGGACTAACACGAGCCTGTCGGGATTTTGCTTATGCCCTTTCCGAACCAACACGAGCCTGTCGGGACTTTGCTTATGCCCTTTCCGAACCAACACGAGCCTGTCGGGACTTTGCTTATGCCCTTTCCGAACCAACACGAGCCTGTCGGGATTTTGCTTATGCCCTTTACGAACCAAAATAAGCCTGTCGGGATTTTGCTTATACTTTTTCGGGACTAAAATGAGCTTATTCCATACCGGAGTCAGGTATTTTAAATATATTTTTATTAACTTATGAAAAGAAAGATAGGTGTTTTTTATAATAATACTGATAGTTTTTATTAAAATTCAGCTTTACGTTTTCAGCAATTTCATTTATAATAAAAAAGAGGGCAAAATGGCTGTTTCAAATTATTCATTCGAATCGCGCGTGGGGATGTTTCATAATGCAGTTACTACAATTAGTCAGGAAGCGGAGTATTCTCCGTCTAATCTGCTTATCAGCAAGATTAATTTAGATGCTTTTATTGATTTAGTGGACGTTGCAAATAACAACGTTGTAACTACTCAGGTTCAATTAACCGATGCCCAATTATTAAGACGGCAGTTATGTTTTAAGAAAAAGAATGAGAACCCGCGCTGTATGCAAATCCTGATACAGGAAATCTCTTCCTATATTAAAGCGGACATTAAGGAAAATGAAGGATCGCTAAAAATATTGCACGATATTATCAGTAAGATGAACCCCGCCTATCTGAGAAAGAAAAAAGTGGCAGCCACTTCCGGCAAAGAGGCACAGGCAGATAAAAAAGCCACAAACAAAAGCTACCGGCCTGTATGCACAAAGTCTTTTACCGCAATATGCGAATATTCACAGCAGGTTAATACATTAATAAACGGACTCGGTGCAGCCTATCAGCCTTCGAACCCTGACATTCAGACAGCACAGTTTCAGGCAACGGTAACAATACTGGACAATGTAAACAATAATATTGCATTATTCGGACAGAATTCGGCCAATGCCATCACAGAACGCAGAAAGCTGTATAACGGGGAAAACGGAATGAAGGAAAGGATCGTGCTGATAAAGAATTATCTTAAAAGCCTTCAGGGAAGTAAAAATAACAGATGTTATGTGAATTTTGTACGCGCGTTAAAGGGAAAATAATACCGGTATGTTCAGTAATATATTTATAATGGTACCGAATATAAATTATCAGTTATACCGGCAAAGACCCCAGTTAATAAATTACAGATGAGAATTTTATATTTACATTTAATGTAACGGCGCAATATTCTCTATAATACCGAAAAGAACAGCATTGGGTTCATAATATGCTGGCAATGGCAATAAAACCAGAAACAATGATTAGAATACCGGCAATCCTGTTTACCCGAAGCATACTTGTATAGTCAAATTTTGCTCTGAGAAGCTGTACTCCGGAACTTAGAAGAAAAAACCACAGAGATGAACCTGCAAAAACTCCAATAACCAGCGCGGATGCAGAAAAATAACCAAGCCTCCCGCCAAAACCGAGTGCGGCAAATAAAGTGATGAAAGCAAAAATAGTTAAAGGGTTAGTCAGTGTCAGAAAAACAGCAGATAAGTATGAACTTATGATGCTGTAGGTTTCAGCCGGGTTATCACGAATGGAAGACGGGCGGGCACGAAATGTTTTTATTCCAAGGAATAAGAGAAGTATGCCTCCGGTAAGCCGTATCTGGGTCTGGTGTTCCGCAAGTGCGCCTGAAATAACCGTAAGTCCGAAAGCAGCTACACAGCCATATAAAAAATCTGCCGTAGCAGCGCCAAGGCCAATGACTAATCCGCGTAAGCGTCCTTCAGTCAGAGTCTTTCGAATACATATAATTCCGATGGGGCCTACAGGCACGGCCATAGTAAACCCAATTATAATTCCTTTAAATAAAAGAGTCAGTTCCATATATTCACTATAGGATTATATAAATCAATTTAATAAAAGTATTGAAGGGTATGGGAATCCGTTGCATGTACATCTACTTTCCATTTTTAAGCTTTTCCAGTTCTTCCCACCGTTCGTAGAGTTTCTTTACCTTTTCCTTTGAATTTTTCAGATCATCCGTCAGTTCAGCAGCCCGTTTTGCATAAGTTTTAAAATAATCGGGAGATGAAAAAATGGATTCTATACGTGACACCTTTTCTTCAGCTTCCATAATATCATTTTCTATATTCTCAAGCTCTTTCATTTCTTTATGAGAAAATTTCTTTACATTTTGTTTTACTCTGATATTTTCTTTAACCGGCTTATCCGGTTTTACAATATCGGATTTCATGCGGATTTTCTTCTTTTCGATATAATAATCATAATCCCCTTCGCTGAACACTATCTGTCCATTATCTTCAAAGGCGAGTATGCCGGTACAAACACGGTTAAGGAAATAACGATCGTGGCTTACAACAACCACTATTCCCTGAAAGCCGAGCAGAGACTCCTCAAGTATTCTTAGCGTAGGCAGGTCAAGGTCATTCGTAGGCTCATCGAGTATAAGAAAATTCCCGCCGTTCTTTAATATACGTGCGAGCAGAAGACGACTCTTCTCGCCGCCCGACAGACATCCGACCTTTGTATGCATTCTGTCGTCCGAGAAAAGAAAACGTCTGAGGTATTTCCATACCGAAATTTTCTCAGCGCCAAAGTTTATGAAATCGCGTCCTTCACTAATTTCATGAAGTATCGTATTTTCTTCGTTAAGAAGGAGGCGTGCCTGATCGACATAATTAAATACCACAGTTTCGCCGGTCTCAACCCTGCCACTCTTTGGAGATATCTCTCCAAGCATTATTTTGAGGAGTGTTGTTTTGCCAAGCCCGTTACGTCCGATAATACCGAGTCTTCTGCCATGTTCAAAGATAAAGTCAAGATTTTCGAAAAGCTTTTTGTTGCCCAGTTCCATGCTTACGTTCTTCAGATTAAGCACCCTGCCCCCCAGCTTTAACGGTGGAGGGATAATCATTTCGACATCAGGTTCTGCCTCAGTCGTTTTCTCAGAAGCTATTTCAAAATACTGGTCGAGCCTTGCCTTAGCTTTTGTTCTTCTGGCGCGGGGACCTTTACGCACCCATTCAAGTTCCCGTCGTAAGAAGCTCTGTCGTTTATTTTCCTCGGCTTCCTGAACTGAAATCCTGCTGGCTTTATTTATCAGATAGTCAGTATAGTTGCCGGTATGCGAATAGAAAATACCATCGGCAAGTTCTACTATCCGATTAGCTATACGGTCAAGGAAATAACGGTCATGTGTAACAAAAAGACAGGAACCTGAATAATTAGCAAGGAATTCCTCTGTCCACTCAACTGATTCCGTATCAAGATGGTTGGTAGGTTCATCAAGAATAAGGAAATCAGGATGAGCTATAAGGGCGCGGCACATTGCGACTCTCCGTTTTTCGCCGCCTGACAGTGTGTTTATATTTTTATCAGGCGGAGGTGCACTCAGCGACTGCATTATAAGCTTTATTCTGTTGTCGATGTTCCAGCCATCGAGCGTGGTTAGTCTTCCCTCTATCTGATGGCGTCTGTCGGGACTGGCAGTCAGGTTTTCATATTCGTTAAGAAGGCTGAATATATCATCAGCGCCTTCAAGTATATTCTCATAAACTGTTTTAGCAGTATCAAGCTTAAAATCCTGAGGCAGGTAACCAACTACCAAATCCTTACGCACGGCTACCTCACCCGAATCAGGTTCGAGCTGACCTTCAAGTATTTTAAGGAAAGTTGATTTGCCTGTGCCATTACGCCCAATAAGTCCAATCCTGTCGCCTTCATGTACTGACAGGCTGGCTTTATCTAAAACTATCTGCTCACCAAAGCGAATTTCTATGTCTTTTGCGGAGATGATTACCGGAGTTACGTTATCTGACATTATATCCGTAAGTTTAAATGATTCTTAAATAATACCGCGTAATCCGTTGTGTCTGCAAAATAGAATTATTTTGTCTGCAGAACAGATATAAACTACTTACGCAAGATACAAAATATTTTTACCGGCCGGCAATTAATGGGACGTGAAAATATCTGTATTGCCAATATTTCGGGATGTCTTTGTTTTGCGTCTGCTTTCGGAATGTAAGTCCTTCGTACCGGTTTTAGTTTATAATGTTAATATTAAATTCTGCCGGCAGGCTGGAGACATGAATATTTCACTATTTATTTTCCGCCGAATATTCTTTCACGTACTATTTTTCATTGTTTGAATACTGCTTTTATTTTCTTATTTTTCATTCATAATAAGATGGTTCTTTTAAATTAGCGCATATTTGTTTTAATTTGTCTGACAATATATATGATTCCGGCCGCTTTTTTATTGTTAGATTATACAGAATCAGCTTTTCAGAGCCGGCTTGCTTATTATTTTTTATAACGTAAATCTTAAAAAATTATCCAAGTATAAATTAAGAAAATCATCGCAGCTAAAAATATTTTTATTCCTGTAAAGAGCTTTTATGCCAGTTAGTAAATATAGTCACTCCCTGTCAAATTCTGTTGTTGATTCGATACATATATTTCTCAAAAGCAACCCCGTCTGGCAACTGGAGAGAAAGAGAATCTGGCTGGCTCTGGCTTTACTGACCAGCGGGCTGATTCTGACAACTATAGCGAGTCTTTCATTCAAAACAGCGATTGAACAAAATTCCAGGAAAGAATTTAATTTAGTCTGCAACGAGCTTAAAAATAAAATATCTGCAAGGATGCATACACATACCCAGTTGCTTCGAAGCGGAGCAGCTTTCTTTGCGCATTCAGACGGAATTACCAGAAATGAATGGCGAAATTTTTATAAAAATCAGATGATTGAGCAGAACATACCGGGGATTCAGGGCGTTGGCTATTCAATTATAATCCCCAGGAACCAATTAGCTCTGCACGAGAAGAAGATTCAACATGAAGGGTTCCCACAGTATTCTGTCAGACCGGCAGGCAGAAGAGAAATTTATACATCAGTTATTTATCTGGAGCCATTCTCCGGCAGAAACATGCGTGCTTTTGGTTATGATATGTTTTCCGAGCCGGTCCGCAGGAAAGCTATGGAAACAGCCAGGGATTTTAATATTGTCGCTCTTTCCGGGGAAATTACACTTATCCAGGAGCTGACTGAAAATATTCATGGGGGTGCACTTATGTATGCTCCTGTTTATAAAGAAGGCATACCAGTCAGTACCGTTGAAGAGCGCCGGCGCGCCATTAAGGGATGGGTTTACAGTCCTTACCGGATGAATGATCTAATGTCGGGAATTTTTGGTGGTTACGAAATCATTAAAGAAAAACATATCCGCTTAGAAATATTCAATAACTCTTCATACAATCGGGACCGGATACTTTATGACAGCGAAGCAGCAAATGATATGAAAATAATCTCTTCTTCATTATTATTCTCTTTGATTGTCCCTGTTTTCTTCAATGATGATCAATGGTATTTGCGGTTTACAGAATATGAGTCCGGCACCTCTGGTTTAGATTACAGTAAAGTATGGTTCACCGTGGCAGGCGGAACAAGCATCAGCATTTTATTATTTGTCGTTTATCTGTTGCTCATTAATACAAATGTCCGTGCTTATAAACTGGCTGAGGAACTAACCAGGGATTTAAGCAAAAGTGAAACCAAACACAGTTCAATGATTTTCAATATTTCAGATGTAGTCTGCATAATTGACACGGATGGCATATTTACATATATAAGTCCTAATGTTGAGAAATGGTTTGGATGGCAGCCGCAGGATCTTTTAGGCACAGACGGCTGGTTAACAGTTCATCCTGACGATCTGGAGCACGTTCAAAAAAAAATCTTTTCTCTTCTTGAAAATGATAACTCGTTAAAAGTAGTAGAGTATAATTCAAAATGTAAGGACGGGAGTTATAAGCCGATACATCTTACCGCTGTCAACCTTATAAATGATCCGGTAATTAATGGTATATTGACGAATTATCATGACATCACCGAACGCAGGCAGTCTGAGAAAATACTACACGAAACCAATGCTTATCTGGAAAATCTTATTAACTATGCCAATGCACCTATTATCGTTTGGGATCCGCAATTCCGCATTACACGATTCAACCATGCCTTTGAATTCCTGACCGGCCGCAGTGAGAAGGAAGTTATCGGACAATCATTAACATTACTCTTCCCGCCGGACCTCTCCGAAAATTCAATGGTATTGATTCACAAAACCTTAATGGGTGAGCATTGGAGAACGGTCGAAATTAAAATTCTGCATCGGGACAATTCAATAAAAACAGTATTGTGGAATTCAGCCACTTTGTTTGCGGCAGACAGTCATACGCCAATTGCCACCATCGCCCAAGGGCAGGATATTACCGAACGCAAACAGGCTGAAGAAGCTTTGCAGCTGCGCGAATCTTATCTGTCGGCTATTATCGAGAATCAGTCCGGTTTGTTCTGGCTGAAGGACTCGGAGGGCAGAATTCTCGTGGTGAATAAAAAATTTTTAGATATATTCGGTCTGGATAAACCTGAAATGATTATCGGCAAAACTGATATTGACTTATGGCATCATGAACTGGCGAACAGATATATTGCAGATGATATACGTGTTATAAAAACAAAAAAAACAATCATTGTTGAAGAATTAGTCTCTGATAAAGGCGATGTTAAATGGTTTGAAACTTATAAATCGCCTATTTTTGATAATCAGGGAGTAGTAATTGGCACAACAGGATATTCCATTGATATTACTGAACGGAAAATGGCACAGCTTGAGCTTCTGAAAGTCAATGAAGATTTGCGAATATCGAAAATGTGTATTGAAGAAAATCTGATTCAGGAACATGCCCTCGTGGAAGAAGTTACAAAAACTAAAGAAAAGCTTGAGAAAATAAATGCAGAGAAGGACAAATTCTTCTCCATTATAGCGCATGATTTAAGAAGCCCGTTTCAGGGACTCCTGGTAATAACAAAATCAATGGCTGAAAATATTAATAGTTTCTCTCAGACTGAATTATCTAATGTAGCCCGTGAGATGTACATTACTTCCAAAAATGTCTTTACGCTGTTAAATAATTTATTGGAATGGGCACGTATGCAACAGGGAATGATAAGTTTTAATCCAAAGGAAATATTGTTATCAGATATAGTTTCTGAAAATATTAATTTAATAATTAAACGCGGGGAACAGAAAGAAATTGAGATAATTAATGAAGCCGCCCGAAACCAGACTGTTAATGCAGATGAGGCAATGCTTAATACCATTTTGCGTAATCTTTTATCAAATGCTGTAAAGTTTACTAAGCAGGGAGGGAAAGTGAGTATAAATTCTAAAGTAACAGAAAATAATATGGTGGAAATATCAGTAACCGACAGCGGTATCGGGATGCCGGAAGCTTTAGCTCAAAAATTATTTAAAGTGGCGGAGAAAGTAGGACGCAAAGGGACGAACGGAGAATCAAGCACCGGCTTAGGGTTGCTCCTCTGCAAAGAATTTACAGAAAAACATGGCGGTAAAATTTGGGTGAAAAGCGAGAATGGAAAGGGAAGTACTTTTTATTTTACGCTTCCGGCAGTAAATGATAATTCCATGCACATCATGAAATATCTCTCATCTGCCACGGGCTGAGATCCAATGCTGTCAGGTTAAGATGTATTTTATTGAGGCTGCCCAAAAAGTAACCCGGTATCGGAGAAAAATTAAAAATATCTTATTATATTAGGCATACCCCTATAATATAATAAAGTATGATTGGGGTTTCACGTTATAAAAAACTCGAATACTTTACTTTGTATGATGCTCTGAGAGTCCCGCAACATACACGGAAAACCAATAGGAGAGTTGTGGGGGACACTTTCACACGGAGTTGCCCCTGTACTATTTAAAATAAAAATTCATAATGCAATATGATGTTACCTGACAGCATTGGGTTAAAACCTATGGCAGTCAGTCAGATATACGAGAAACCAAATAAAAATGAAGTGAGCAGGAAAACAACTTAATGAAAGAAAACAGAACATACTTTTCAACAAGGAGTAAAATATTTACTACAGCACTTTTAATAGCTGTAATATCGGTCTGCATTTTGTTCTTTAAATTTTCTATGAATCAAACCGAAGAAATAATGAAGGATGATTTCCTGCAACTGGGCATTATATCTGCCCATTCAATTAATACATATAATTTTTCGGAACTGAGTGGTTCTGAAGAAGATTTAAAATCACTTTATTATCAGAGACGAAAAGAACAATTATCTGATATGCGTTTCGGCAGTTCAAAGTTGCGATTTCTCTACCTTCTTGGTAAAAAAGCAGATGGAACGATTTTTATTTATATGGATTCAGAACCGGTTGATTCAAAGGACTACTCCCCCCCCGGACAAGTATATTATGAATTCCCCCAAAAAATAAATCAGGTTTTTACAGGCATTACCGGAATTGTAGAAGGACCATATACCGACCGCTGGGGCAAGTGGGTCAGCGTCTTTGTCCCTGTGTTTGATCATACTTCAGGTAAAGTAATTGCTGTTCTGGGGATGGATATTGATGCAAAAAGCTGGGACACGGAAGTATTTAAGAAAACGGGATTGTTATTAGCTTTGCTTTTCCTTGCTTTTATACTTTCCCTTTTTGTTTATTTTCTAAACCTGAGTAAACAAAAATTTAACTCCCGCCAAAAAAATATTGTCGAAAGTGCTGAAAAATTTAGTTTAATGTTTAAACATCACAGTTCAATAATGCTGTTAGGAGAGCCGTTTAGCGGACGAATAATCGATGCTAACAAATCAGCTTCTGATTTTTATGGCTATTCTGATAACGAATTGAAAAATATGACCATAAATGACATCAGTATCTTAACCAAAGAGGAATTGAAAACAACAACAAACCTGTTGTTAGAAAAGGAGAAAAATCATTTTATCCTTCAGCATAGAATTTCAAACGGTAAAATCCGCACAGTAGAAATACACTCTTCTCCTATTGAACTAAATGAACAAAAACTAGTCTTTTCTATAATAAATGACATTACTGACAGAAAAATAACAGAAGATGCCCTGAAAGACTCTTTATCTTTATTGGAGGCAACGCTCGAGACAACTGATAATGGCATTCTTGTTATCAGTTCAAAAGGAACTGTTATGAAAACCAACAGCAGATTCGTTGAAATGTGGGGCATTCCATCTGATATTTTGGTTTCCGGCAAAGATGCAGAATTAATGCAATATTGCTATAATCAGTTAAACTGCTCCGATGAATCTACTGAAAAAATCAATGAGCTTCATAAAGATAATACAACTGAAAGTTTCGATATTCTTTATCTTAAAGATGAACGTATATTTGAACGGCAGTCAAAACCGATAGTTATTTCAGATAATTCTGCCGCAAGGATCTGGTTCTTCCACGATATAACCGAACGCCATCAGGCAAGTGAAAAGCTGAAAGAGAGCGAGGAAAACTTCCGTACGTTCTTTGAAACAATAGATGATATGATTTTTATTGCCAATCAGCAGGGGCAAATTTTCTTTGCAAACGGAGCCGTTTTCCGAAAACTTGGTTATTCTATTGAAGAACTTAATGGTATGCATGTACTCGAAGTTCACCAGGCAGAAAAACGAACCGAAGCTGAAAGTATATTTGGTGATATGTTTGCCGGTAAACGAGATGTTTGTCCGCTACCTCTGGTTGGGAAGTATGGAAGCCTTGTGCCTGTAGAAACCCGGGTATGGTTTGGGAAATGGGGCGGAAAAGACTGCATCTTCGGTATTTCTAAAGATATTTCAAAAGAACAGGAAGCTCTCCAGAAGTTTAATAAGCTTTTTGACGGCAATCCCGCTCTTATGGCTGTAACTACTATACCTGGCAGAATATTTTCCGAAGTCAACGAGGCATTCATTCAAAAAACCGGATATTCCAGAGATGAAATTATCAACAGGACTGCCGGAGATTTACAGATGTTCATACAGCCGGAGAAACAGGAACATGTCGCTGATGAATTGCAGAAAAATGGACACATCCATAATTACGAACTAAAAGTACAGACTAAAAATAAAGAATTATTAGACGGATTATTTTCCGGTGAAATTATTGAAAGTCAGGGAAAACAATACTTCCTGACCGTAATGATTGATATTACAGAGCGCAAGAGGGCGGAAGAAGCTTTGCGGGAAAGTGAACAAAAATTCAGAACCTTAGCCAATTCAGGACAGACATTGGTCTGGGCGGCCGGGACAGATAAACTCTGCTATTATTTCAATCGCATTTGGCTTGAGTTCACAGGACGAACGCTTGAACAGGAAGCAGGCAACGGCTGGGCTGAAGGAGTACATCCGGGAGACTTTCAGCGTTGTCTGGATGTTTATATTGCAAAGTTTGACCAGAGGGAAAAGTTCAGTATGGATTACCGTCTCAGACGGTACGATGGTCAATACTGCTGGATTGAGGACAATGGTACCCCGACTTATAACAGCACAGGTGAATTTACCGGTTATATCGGTCAGTGTTATAACATAAGCAAGCGCAAGAGGGCGGAAGAATCTTTGCGGGAAAGCAACCAAAAATGGGAAGCTATTATATCAGCTTCACCGGACGGAATAGGAATGATATCACTGGATGGAAAGCTACAGCTTATATCCAATAAACTGGCAGACATGTATGGCTATTCCAGAGAAGAAAAAGACGAAGTGCTGGGAAAACAAATGCTTAATTATATTGACCCTTCAAGCCGCCAAAAGATGCTCGAAAATATTCGCAAGCTGATCGCAGGCGAAAGGGAGGATAAAATCGGAGAATATCTGGTTATTAAAAAAGATAACAGCCAGTTTTATGTAGAATTGAATTCTACAGTTCTGTACGATTCCAATGGCAGTCCTGTAAGCATTCTGTTTGCCGAACGCGATATTACCGAGCGCAAAAAGAACGAGCAGGTTCTGCAGGAGATTACAAATCGTTTGTCACTGGCTGTCCAGGCAGGTGGTATTGGCATCTGGGACTATGATGTTGTCAATGATAAGTTGCTCTGGGACGAGCAGATGTATTTATTATACGGAATTAAAGAAAAGAATTTCGGCGGAGCTTACGAAACCTGGAGAAGTGGTCTGCACCCCGAAGATATGGGGCGCAGAGACAAGGAAATTCAGATGGCCCTCAGCGGTGAAAAAGATTTTGATACTGAGTTCCGTGTTATCTGGGAAGACGGAACTATTCACAACATACGCGCCATGGCCTTAGTGCAACGCGATTCACTTGGCAATCCTCTTCGCATGATAGGCACTAACTGGGATGTAACACCCCAAAAACAGATAGAAACAAAGCTTAAAAATCTGCTTGAGGAACTTACTTACACAAAAAATATTCTCGAAAAGAGAGCTGATGAATTAGCCGCGGTAAATATTGACCTGAATGAAGCCAGAATAAAAGCCATAGCTGCTAACATCGCAAAGTCTATGTTCATTGCAAATGTAAGCCATGAAATACGTACACCTATGAATGCCATACTTGGTTTTTCGGAGATATTATTGAGTCGTATAACCGAAGAGACCGCACAAGGTTATCTGAAAACTATTTTTTCAAGCGGGAAATCATTACTCCACTTAATCAATGATATTCTTGATTTATCAAAAATTGAAGCCGGGAAAATGGAACTTGAACTGGTACCCACCAATCTTAAAAATCTTATCAAAGATATTGTTTTACTTCTGAAAAATAAAGCTGAAGAAAAGGGACTTGAATTACTGGTAGATTATCCTCCGGATTTCCCTCAGTCGATTATAACAGATGAAATCAGAATCCGCCAGATTTTAGTAAATATTGTAGGTAATGCACTTAAGTTTACTAAACATGGTTATGTCAAAATTGCAGTTGTAATTAATAAATTTTATGAAAAAAGAAACATCTTTGATTTTTCCATAATTATTGAAGATACCGGAATTGGGATATCTGAGAATGAACAGCAATTAGTATTTGAGTCATTTGGTCAGGCGCGTCAGAAGGCAGGACAGAATGTAGCCGGAACCGGACTGGGGCTTTCCATTTCTAACCGTCTGACTGAATTAATGGGAGGAAATATCACGCTTGAAAGTAAATTAAATGAAGGAAGCAAATTTACCCTTAATCTAAAAGCAATAGAATATTTTAATCACGAGATATCTTCACCTGACGAATCTGAACTACAGTTAAATAATGTGCTGTTTGAATATAGAACTATCCTGATTATTGATGATGTAGTTCAGAATATTGAGGTATTGAAGGGATTCCTCGCTGAACAGCCGTTTACGATACTGGAAGGATATAACGGGAAAGAAGCAATTGAGATGGCAAATAAATATAAACCGGATATTATTTTCATGGATATCAGAATGCCTGAAATGGATGGCTTGACGGCAACCGGATTGTTGAAGAAAGACGCTGAAACAAATTCAATCCCTGTTATTGCATTTACAGCTTCATTACCTTATGAGAAGAATCAAAATGATTTACTGATATTTGATGATAGTTTATTTAAACCAATATTTAGAAATAAATTATTCTCAGTACTTATGAAATTTATTCCATATACAATCGTTGAAACGGAAAAGGAAACAGAACCATATAATAATTTTGAGGAGCTTCCCGGTCTGCCGGATGCCGACAAAGCTATATTAAAAAAAGCTGTTGAAGATATGGAATCCGTTTTTGAGAATAAAGTCAGAGAACTTTCTGAAATTTTCGATCTGGATGAAATAGACGTATTTATTAACAATTTAGACCAATATATAAATATGAACAAAATATCTTATTTCGATAATTATCTCAAAGAAATTAAATCAGCTAAAAATGGCTTTGATATTGAAATAATTCAGAAACTGCTTAAACAGTTCAGCAGTCATATTCAAAAAATAAAAATCAATTTATAAAAGTTAATCACTCATATTATGAAAAATTCATCTAAACTATAATTTATATGATGATACAATCAGTATGAAATGAATCATAGTTCTGGTATTTTTGTATAACATAAATTAATCATTCTTAAATAATATAAAACAGGAATAAAAATGAAACATTCAATTTTAATGGTTGATGATAACCCGACTAACCTAAAGTTAGGGGCTTCCGTTCTAAGCCCATATTATAAACTTTCAATAACTGATAACGGGGTAGTCGCAATTAAAATTGCAGAGTTACAAATGCCGGATCTGATTCTCCTCGATGTAATGATGCCTGGTATGTCCGGTTTTGATGTATGCAAGTATTTAAAGCAGAATGAAAAAACAAGGAAGATACCAATTATTTTCCTGACAGCTAAAAACGAGGAAGGTGATATAGTAATGGGTTTTGAGATTGGAGGAGCTGACTACATTTTGAAACCTTTCAAAACCAGGGAAATGCTCTCACGCATAAAGATACAGGTTGACTTAAAAGAAGCTCAGGACAAATTAAAACAGCAGAATGAAGAACTGAGCAATGCTCAGGACAGATTAAAACGGCAAAATGAAGAATTAAAAGGACTTATTCTCAATCGGGATAAATTATTCTCTATAATTGCCAATGACTTAAGAAGTCCGTTTGCTGGTATTTTAGGTATAACAGGACTAATGTCAGAGGGATTTGACGAACTATCAAAAAAAGAGCTTACTCAAATTGGAAGAGCAATGTATGAAACATCTTTAAATGTTTATAAATTAATTGAAAACCTGCTGGATTGGTCGCGAATACAAAAGGGGCAGATAGATTATAATCCTGTAGAAGTAAATATATATAAAATTATTGAACAATCTATACATGTTATTCACCAAAGGGCTGCTCAGAAAGGAATAGTTATTTTTAACGAAGTGTCAGAAAATATAAGAATAAATGCGGATGAACTAATGCTTCTTATAATTTTAAAAAATCTTATATCAAATGCTGTAAAATTCACTACGCGGGGAGGTACAATAACAATTACTTCTGATAAATCTACCAGCAAAGAAATAATAATATCAATCCATGATACCGGAATTGGGATATCTGCCGATAATGTAAACAGGCTATTTAAAATTGGAGAGAATGTTAAATCCAATGGCACCGATGGGGAACCCAGCGCAGGATTGGGGTTATTACTTTGCAAAGAGTTTGTAGAACAACACAATGGCAGAATCTGGCTTGAAAGTGAAGAGAAAAAAGGAAGTACGTTTTATGTCGCACTGCCAAATGTTGGTTAATTTATTATCGTAAAACGGGTCTGCCATACTGGTGGCAGACGGTAGAGATGCACGGACGTACAATGCTGTCAGGTTAAGGCAGGGTAAATATGAATATGCAACCTGACCAGTTCAGAGCATATCATATCCCTGTCTGATTTTAATTTAAGTAAAATCATCATTGCCTTTATTAAAATACCCGGTTTTTTACCCGATGCCCTCCGCTCCGGCTAAAATTATTCGGGTTTTAACTTAACTGACTTCCTGGTAAAGGCGGCAATTATCTGATTTGACACTAAAAGAGTCGGCGCCGACACTAAAAGAGTCGGCGTTGACACTAAAAGAGTCGGCGTTGACACTAAAAGAGTCGGCGTTGACACTAAAAG
>JBAXDX010000017.1:0-40256 GCA_037140715.1 Ignavibacteria bacterium | reverse complement strand
GCTGAGATTTATTGATAATGTCAAGCATTTCCCAGCCGTCCATTACGGGCATTTGAATATCCATGAGTATCAAATCCGGTCTGGTTCTTTCAGCTTTGGCAATTGCCTCCATACCGTCTGAGGCTTCAATTGTTTCGATGTTCTCCATTTTTAAAAATTCGCTTAGCACTCTTATGTTTGTTTCTGTATCCTCAACTATCAGCACTTTTGCCTTCTCAAATACAATAGAGTCATAGTCCTCAATGCTTTCCAGAATATCTGTATCATTATTTTCTATAATCTCAATATCAGAAATGATAACCCTGAACGAAGTTCCCTCGCCGGGATTACTTTCCAGAACGATGCGGCCGCCCATAAGCTCGACAAGTTTTTTTGAAATTGTAAGACCAAGCCCCGTACCTCCATATTTACTTGTGCTCTGACCTTTCTGCTGTGTAAAAGATTCAAATATTTTGTCATGTTGTTCTTTAGGAATCCCGATACCTGTATCTCTGACTTCTACAGTCAGTTTGCATAATTCATTAATCTCTGCCGTAACGATAATATTTACACTACCTGAGGCAGTAAATTTTATAGCATTGCTGACGAGATTCAGAATAACCTGTTTTAGCCGGAATTCATCGATAAGAAGTCCTGTTGGCATTGAGGGGTCGATATCAACATTAAAACTCACACCTTTATCATTCAATATTACAGAGTAAATCATCTTTATTTCATTGAAGAGGCTGAAAAGGTTAGCAGGTTCATTTTTTATTTCAACCTTACCGGCTTCAATTTTTGACAAGTCCAGAATGTCATTTATCAGAGACAGAAGACTCTGCCCGCTTCTCATGATCGCTGACAGATAGCTGTGCGAAACTTCATCATCCAGTCTGCGTTTCAAAATTTCAGAAAAGCCGAGTATAGCGTTCATCGGTGTTCTGATTTCATGACTCATATTGGCAAGGAACAGTCCTTTTGCTTTAGTAGATTCTTCTGCAAGAAGCTTTGCCTTCATCAGCTCTTCCTGCGCTATTTTAAGTTCGGTAATTTCAAGACCATAACCGAGAAGCCTTGTAACCTCGCCGTTGGAATCAATTATAGGGCTGATAGTTCTGTAATAATATTTTGGATCTTCATTTTTATTTGTTATAATTTCATCAAAGCTGAATGGTTTCTTGGATGTCATAGCCAGCTTAAGATTATCCTTGCGCTGTTCGGCGATAGCAGGGTCGTATCCACGGCGTTTGCAGAGGTCAGAATCATCCCTGCCGATTACCCATTCTCTCAATACAGCATCCTGTATACTGGCAGGATTAACAAAGATATATTGAAATTCCTTATTATAGACGGCAACCTGACCAGGCAGGTCATTTAATATTTGCTGATAGAACTGTTTTAACCGTTTGATTTCTTCTTCGTGTGTTTTGCGCAGTGTAATATCCCTGTACTGCCAAAAGTGTCCGCGGTAAATCGTTGAAATAAAAATCGGGATATAATCGCGTTCAAGTATTCTGCCGTCCTGAAGCCAGAGTTCTTCTCCTTTTACAAGCTTCCTGTCATTAAGAATTTCTGTAATTCTGCGGACAAACTCTTCAGGTTCAGCAAACAAAGATTTTGTCTGTTCGGCTGACTGGCTACAGTCAAAACCAACCATATCTTCAGGCTCGAACGGAATTCCAAAGGTTACGCAAAATTCCTTATTGGTTATTACTATTCTTCTGTTTTCATCTTCAATCAGAATACCGGACTGCATATTAAGAACCAGAGAGCCGATTCTTATGGAAGCTTCTTTCAACTGGTTTTCAAACTTGACGCGTTGAGTTATGTCATTTTGAATGCATATATAATGTGTAGTTATGCCTTTTTCGTCCTGCATCGGAGATACTGTAAGCTCATTATAGAGAACTTCGCCACTCTTTCTGATATCCTCCAGTATTATTGTGCTCTCTTTTTCTTCTTTTATCGCGGTTCTCAGGGCTTCAAGCGACCGCTTGTCATTATCATATTTCTGAAGGAAACTAAGATTGGAGCCAATAACCTCCTCAGCTTTATAGCCTGTAATATTTTCAAAAGCGTGGTTGACAAATATTATCGGATTATCCGTCTGTCTGTAATCAGTAATGATAATACCGTTCCTGTTTGCCATTAGCGCACGGTCATAAAGTCTGAGGTTTTCTTCCGTTTCCAGTCTTTTATTAAGACTGATAATATTTTGCCAGACCATTATGGCTATTTTTGCAGTAAAGAGCAGTTTTTTAATCTGATTTTCAGTAATGCTGCTGCCTGTACTATGCAAAGAAAGCACTCCCGAAGTATCATCATTATATTCAAAAGGTATATAGAGAGATGCAGGGGCATCTTTAGTTTCGATTATTTTACCGGTATTAAAGGCTTCAGCCAGATCGCTATTGAAATTTATGAGATCCCGGGTGGATTCGTTCTCTTCAAAAACTTCCAAAATTTGTTGTTTCTTTTTATCAAACAGAAAAAGCCCGAAAGTACCGGCTTTTAATATTGAATTAATAATAGTTCCAGCTTCACTTTTAAGGTTTTTAATGCTGGTAGCCTTAAGCAGAATGGAAGTTATATTGTCCATTTCCATGATGAGGGAGATTTCTTTTTCTGAATTCATATAAGCTTTTTAATCTTTGTGGTTAATTTTAATAACTCTGCGGAATAAATCAACAGACAAAATATAGCATTTTTTTTTTGAATTTACATTACTCAATATAATATCAGGGCGTACAAACATATAATAGTTTCTGCTTTAACTTAGTTTTCCTGAGCAGGCCTGTTTCATTTCCCTTATAAAATCAAAAACTGCTGAATAATTGTTTCCTTGTTTAGTTAATTCTGTCAGTTTCTTAATAACTGCGCTTCCGATTATCACTCCATCGCAGTAAGGTGATACTGCTTTTATGCTGTCCGCATTGGAAATACCGAAGCCGATGAGCATTTTATTATTTACCAGTTCATAAGTTTTGCGGATAGATTCAATTGCCGCCTCATTAAAACCCTGTCTTTCTCCTGTAACGCCGTTTACGCTTACACAATACAGGAAGCCCCTGCTTTTTGCGTCAATTTTTTTTATTCTTTCTTCAGATGAAGAAGGGACAGTCAGCATTATGATTTCAGTCAGGGACTGGTCTGCGCCGAAAAATGCGTCATACTCTTCAAGTGGCACATCGGGAATAATCAGTCCGTTGGCACCTGCGGATTTTGCTTTCTTTAAAAATTTACTTACACCATAATTAAGTACAGGGTTGGCATAGCCCATTAGTATAAGAGGTTTCGCGGTTTCTGCTTTAATTATCTTAATATATTCAAAAACCGTAGAAAGGTTTACCCCGTTGGCAATAGCCTGGTGGGATGAATACTGTATAACCGGACCATCGGCAAGCGGGTCGCTGAAGGGAAATCCAATTTCAAGCATATCAGCTCCGGCTTCAAGAACTCCTAGTGCAAGCTCCGCGAAGTTTTCTTTATCCGGGAATCCGGCTGTCAGAAATATTGATAATACCTTCTCATCTTTTTTATTAATCCCATCGATATAATCAGCTATGTTCATTATAAGTCATTCCCGATATTTTTAATAATCGTGTTAAGGTCCTTATCGCCCCTTCCGCTTAAGTTTACCACAACAATTTCGTCCGGTGCGGTCTTGGGCATCAGGCTTTCGAGGTAAGCAACCGCATGTGCGCTTTCGAGAGCAGGCAGTATTCCTTCGAGACGGGAGAGTCTGACGGTAGCTTTTAAGGCTTCATCATCAGTAACGGACTTATAGTCAACCCTGTCTGTGTCTTTGAGGTAGCTGTGTTCGGGTCCCACGCCGGGATAATCGAGTCCCGCTGAAATGGAATGTACTTCACTAACCTGACCATCCTTATCCTGGAGCAGATAAGTTTTCATTCCCTGGAATATTCCGGCTTTGCCAAGAGTCAGAGAAGCGCAGTGCATATTAGTATCGAGTCCGTATCCGGCGGCTTCAATTCCGGTCAGTTTAACATTAGTTTGAATAAACGGATAAAACATGCCAATGGCATTGCTGCCGCCGCCAACGCAAGCGATGATATAATCAGGCAGTCTGTTTTCAGCCTCGATAATTTGCTTTCGCGTTTCAGTTCCGATAACAGACTGAAAGTCGCGCACAATCATTGGATATGGATGAGGACCAACTACCGAGCCGATGATATAATGCGTATCGCTTACGTTCGCAACCCAGTCGCGTATGGCTTCATTTGTTGCATCCTTAAGCGTTCTGCTGCCGGAAGAGACGGGCTTAACCATGGCGCCAAGCAATTTCATGCGGAAGACATTCAGGTTTTGACGCTCTATATCAACCTCACCCATATAGACGGTACATTCAAGTCCGAACCTGGCGCAGACTGTTGCAACAGCCACGCCATGCTGACCGGCACCGGTCTCGGCAATAATTCTTTTCTTGCCAAGACGCTTTGCCAGAAGAACCTGCCCAAGCGCGTTGTTAAGTTTATGCGCTCCTGTGTGGCACAGGTCTTCGCGTTTAAGATATATCTTTGCTTTGCCGTAATACTTAGTAAGCCTGTCGGCAAAGGTCAGCGGAGTTTCCCTGCCGTTATAATTCTTCTGGAGTTCAAATAATTCTTTAACGAAGCTTTCGTCTGACTTAACTGCGTTATAAAGTTTTTCCAGTTCTTTTAGTGCAGGGATTAAAATTTCCGGTACAAACTTTCCGCCATACTCTCCATATCTGCCATTATTATCCGGACAGGCATAATCTTTCATTGTCTGCATTTTGCTTTATTTATTTCTTAATTCGTTTATGATTCTAAAAAATCCGGTTACCTTGTTATAGTCCTTTTTACCGGGCGAGTTTTCAAGCGATGATGATAAATCAACACCGAGAGGCATTATATGCTTATAGATATATTCAATATTTGTGGCTGATACGCCGCCGGCAAGCAGGATGCCGTCCCGTATGCTTTCGGGGATTGCATCCCAGTTAAAGGACTTTCCTGTTCCGCCATAAGACTTTTTTGTGTAAGTATCGAGCAGGGGCCAGATGCCGCTGAATTTATTGAGTTCTTCAAAGTCAAAGTTATCTGATATGCGGAAACTTTTAATTACGGGGAATTTAATTTCTGAGATAATCTCCTGCTGTTCATCTCCATGAAGCTGAACGGCAGTCAGACCGAGTTCACCAGCGATAGTATTTATTTTCTCCGCCGGTTCATTTACAAAAACTCCGACTCTGGCGGTGAATGGTGAGAGTTTTTTTATAATAGACCTGACTGCATCCACGCTTACGGCACGAGCGCTTTCCCCATAAAAAACAAAACCGAGCATATCAGCGCCGCTAACCTCGCACAGCAATGCATCCTGAAGATTAGTTATACCGCAAACCTTAACCTTCAACACTACACCATTTTCTGAATTGCCTGAGGCTTTCTCTGATATTTTCCGCTCTCATGAAATACTCGCCGGCCAGGACTCCGTGTACGCCGGCTTTCTTAATTATATCAATATGTTCCTTAGAGCTTATTCCGCTTTCAGAAACAATTACAACGTTCTCAGGCAGGAGCTTTGCTATTTCAACTGTTGTGTTAATATCGGGTTCAAATGTTTCAAGGTTACGGTTATTGATTCCTATCAGGTTATTCACGCGGAAGTCAATCTTATCAAGTTGTTCTTTGGAATGCACTTCAACCAGAACTTCGAGTCCTATATCTTCGGCAACAAGCGAAAGCTCTTTAAGATGATATCTGCTTAAAGCTTCGGCGATAAGTAGGATTGCATCTGCGCCGGCAGCCTTGGCTTCATATACCTGAATAACATCGATTATAAAATCTTTTCTTAGAACCGGTTTTGTTTTTATTCTGGCAATTTCTTCAAGATATCTGATATCGCCCATGAAGAAATCCTTATCGGTCAGGACAGAAATAGCATTAACCTTATTTTCAAAATAAGTCAGGGCGATTTTAATATGGTCGAAGTTTTCGATTAAAATTCCCTTTGAAGGGCTTGCCTTTTTAATCTCGGCAATAAGTGAAAGGTTCTTATCATGCTGAAGTTCATGAATCAGGCTGAGAGGTTTCTGATCAAAGAAAAACGAATCGCTGTAGTCATCGATAGTATATTGCGTGCGAAGGTCATGGACTTCCTGGCTTTTGGACTGTAAAATTTTCTCTAAGAAACTCATGCTGCCATCTCCCCGATTTTTTTTAGTATGTTTAACTTATTGAAAGCTGCGCCGGAAAGTATTGCTTCTTCGGCAGCCTTAAGGCAGACTTTCATATCATTTGAAAAGCCGGCACAATATAGTGCAAAGGCTGCATTTGCAGCAATTACATAAAAGGCAGAATTAATTTTTTTATCTTTCAGGATTCCAAGAATAATTGCCGCATTACACGCGGATGTATCTCCGAGAATATTTTTTAGTTCCACTTCAGGGTAGTCGAAAGTTTTGTTTGTAATGTTATAGACTTTTATATCCTGTCCGTGTGAATATTCATTACATTCAGTTATACCTGTCAGCGAAATTTCATCGAGGCAGTCGGATGTATTGACAAAGCATACTTTTTCCATATCCAGATAAACAGTAGCGTTAGCAAGTATATTTGCGACTTTGCGGCTGAATACGCCAATGAGCTGGCGTTTGACGCCTGCCGGATTTATAAGAGGTCCGAGCATATTAAAAACAGTTTTCATTCCAAGTTCGCGTCTGACTTCAGTGGCATACTTCATAGCCGGATGATAGTTGGGTGCAAAGAGAAAAGTGATGCCTGCTGTTTCAAGAGCAGCTTCAGCCTGCTTTGCCGTAAGATTGATATTAATTCCAAGTTCAGCCAGTACGTCTGCGCTGCCGGTTTTGCTTGAAATTGAGCGGTTGCCATGCTTTGCGACCCTGACGCCGGCACCTGCAACGACAAAAGCCGTTGCAGTAGAAATATTAAAAGTACCTGAATAGTCGCCACCTGTGCCACATACATCCACAAGATTAGTAGTATCAATATTTAGTTTTATACTTTTGTTTCGCATTGCTTTTGTAAAGCCGGCGATTTCTTCGGCTGTTTCGGTCTTGGTTTTTAATGCTATTAAGAAGCCGGAGAGCTGGGAATTATTTATCCCGCCACTCATTATCTTATCCATTGCGTCAAAGGATTCTTCTATTGTAAGATTATCCCCTGCGGCTACTTTTTCTATATAATGTTTAATCATAAACTTAACCAGTTATGAATAATTCTATTGCCCTGAACAGTTAAAATTGATTCGGGATGAAACTGTATTCCCTCTATCGGGTAATGCTTATGCCTTACGCCCATGATGATCCCATCATTGGTGTAAGCTGATATTTCCAGTTCATCTGAAATGCTCTCCCTTTCGATGATGAGGGAATGATAACGCGTTGCCACGAACTTTTGACTAAGTCCCTTGAAAATCGTTTTGCCGTCATGATTAATTTCCGAGACTTTGCCGTGCATAAGAACAGGAGCTTTTACGACCCTGCTGTTGAAGCTTATTCCGACAGCCTGATGACCGAGGCAAACGCCAAGCACGGGAATATCTTTACCAAATTCTTTTATTGCGGTAAGTGTAGCCTTTGAATCCTCCGGCTTTCCGGGACCGGGGGAAAGCAGTATCTTGTCAGGGGCGATACCGGAAATTGCTTCGGCTGTTATCTCGTCATTGCGTTTAACTATCAGGGTTCTTCCAAAGCTTCCAATGAGCTGGACGAGGTTGTATGTAAAGGAATCATAATTATCAATAACTAATATCTTCATCTATCTTCTCTGCATATTTTAGCGCACTAATCATTACGGCTGATTTATTTCTTATTTCTTTTGCCTCAAGTTCCGGCTGACTGTCTGCAACGATACCCGCGCCAGCCTGGTAGTGGATTAATCCGTCTTTAGCGAATAAAGTTCTTATAGCAATACACATATCAAGGTTGCCTGAAAAATCGATGTATCCGATTGCGCCGGCATACACACCGCGTCTAAGCTTTTCATAGTGATGAATAAGTTGAATTGCCCTTAGCTTTGGTGCTCCTGTTACGGTTCCGGCAGGGAAGCATGCTTCAAACGCATCGATACAGTTTTTATTGTCTGCTAACCTGCCTTCTACTTTTGAAACTATGTGCATTACGTGCGAGTAGCGCTGGATTGCCATGCTCTGCGTTACTTTGATACTGTTAAATTTGCAGACGCGGCCAAGGTCATTGCGCCCCAGGTCCAGTAGCATTACATGCTCGGCAATTTCCTTAGGGTCATTCATGAGGTCGTCTTCAAGTCTTTTATCATCCTCGGCATCGCGTCCTCTTTTTCTTGTACCTGCTATCGGCATTACTTCGGCGATATGATCATTTACTTTAACAAGATTTTCAGGCGAGGTGCCGATAATCTTAAAATCATCGGTAAATTCGAGGAAATACATATAAGGCGATGGATTGATAATTCTTAAAGCGCGGTAAACATTTAACAGATCGCCTTCAAACCCGGCGGTAAATCTTTTTGAGAGAACAATCTGGAAGATATCGCCTTCAACAATATTCTTTTTGCTTTCAATTACCTGATTGAAAAACTCCTGGTCGCTGATACTTTCCTTCACCTCGCTTGTAATCATGAAGTCAGACTTAAAGATAGCCGGTTTCATCAGCTGATGTCTCAGACTGGAAAGAATAGTTTTAGCTTTTTCATAAGCAGATTCAAGGTCCGTTCCTTCTTTAATCATTACATTTGTAATCAGGATAATCTGATGTTTGTAATGGTCAAAGGCAAGAAAGGTGTCATATACTCCGAGTATTGAATCAGGCGATTCACTTTCAGTATTGTCAAATTTTATGACAGGTTCGATAAGCGAGATATTTTCATAACCAATGTAGCCTACAATTCCGCCTGTAAAAAACGGCAGTTCCGGGATTTTAACCGGGTCACGCTCATTAATTTCGCGGCGAATGTAGCTAAATATATTCTCCTCAGAAGTTGTGGTTCTGCCATTTTCAGTAATATGAAGCTTCATACCCTGGTTGCTGATAATCCTGACCGGCGACTTGCCGATAAAAGAATACCGGCTTAGGTTCATACTGCCTTCAACTGACTCGAGAAGAAAGCTTTGTTTTCCTTCCTCGCGGATTTTTATATATGCCAGCACGGGTGTCAGCATGTCCGCTGTGATTATTTCATAAACCGGCACAAGTTTATTTATTTTCGCAAAATGTTCAAATTGTTTATAATTCATATATACAGGTATAAAAAAGCCCTTCTCAGGGAACCAGGAAGGGCTTTAGGTTAAAAAATCTATTTACACTACATTAATTCACTCTGTTTTCGATATAATATAGAGTTCGCCAAAAACCTGCGAAGCGCAGGGTGGTATTATTTCTATATGTATTTATTAATTTTTTCATATTCTAAAGCTAATATATGAAAATGACAGCGCTCTTGTCAAATTATTTTTCTATTATTCTGTTAAACTGACCTGAGTCGATGTCGTAAACACCTCCGACTATTTTAAATTTGCCTTCGTGTTCGAGTTCCTTAATTATCTTGCTGCTCTTAACACATGTTCCTATCTGATTGATAACATTGAACTCTACGGAAGCCGGGAGGATTTTCTCCTCATCCTGGTTTTCTTTTCTTGCATGTTCAACGGCCGGTTTTATTCTTTTAACTATTGAGCCAATATTTTTGCCAAAATCTCCTTTTCCCAGACTTGCCTTAACCGCGCCGCATTTTGAATGTCCAAGCACAAGTAGCATGGGTGTATGAAGATGCTCCGCCGCGTATTCTATACTGCCAAGCGTTACTTCGTCAATGACGTTTCCGGCTACGCGGATTATGAACAAGTCGCCCAAGTCTTCGTCAAAAATAATTTCGGGTGGTACACGGCTGTCGGAGCAGGAAAGGATAATTGCATAAGGATTTTGTCCGCCTGACTGTTCAGCTCTTTCCTTCGAGAAATCTTTTGGCTTAAGGCTGCCGCTTAAATAGCGTTTATTGCCTTCCATAAGTTTCTTTAATGATTGTCCGCCCTCTCCCTCCTGAGAAAAAGCAGTTCCGCTTATGAAGACAAAAAAAACAGTAATTAAAGAGATTATGAAGCCGGAATTAAGTTTTCTCATTTTTATACTTTTGTGAATAATTGGAATTAATGCGTTTCTTCAGGTTTATTGGAAGGTTGAGATAATAAGAATAAAGCAATAACATGATATTGCTTTATTCTTAATGATATAACTATTATGTCCGGGTGATTATTTTTGTTCTTCCTCATCCTCTTCTTCGTAATAATCAAGCTCAGTAAGGATATCATTGATTCGCTCCTTCATTTCAGGAGTAAGATTAAACTGAATTATATCATCTGCATTAAAAGTATTCATCAGGCTTTCAATGGCGCTAAATTCTTTTTTATAGCTGATTTGTTCATTGTCAACATCTAAGATAAAATCGCCCTGAGATTCTAAATATTCCTGTATTTCGACAGCTTTAAAGAGAGCATCTTCAGGGTCATCCACATAGTCCCAGCCCATTAAGTCTGAAACCATATAAGCCACCATAATAACTTCTTCTTCTGTTTCAAGCAGTATTGATACTGCTTTTATTTTAGTAGTTTTCATTTATTCTCCTTTGTATGAATTAAATTTCCTTAAATATCTGCTATATATCTTTAAGTGCAGATGAGACAGCGCAAGATAATTTTCTGGCGGGTCATAATCAAGCTTTGCGGTATATTTTCTTTTATCATTATTGTATTCCGGGCCTTTTCGGGCAGATATTATTTAACGAAGCCGTCAGTTATCATTTTATAGGTTTACTTTGCTGTATTATATGATAAATAAACCTGTTGTGAAGGCATTGGCATATCGGCACCGGCTTCGAGTGTTACGATAATTGACTCAATCGAACCGGGGTCAGGTACAGGGAACTGATCGATGGGGAAATATTCCACATCACGCTTGGTTCTAAAAGTACCGACCGGCAGGGACTGTCCTAAAACAATTATCCATAGCTTATATACCTGTGCGCCTGAAAGCCGAGGCATATTATACAACTGAATAATGCCTTCCCTGTTTTCCGAAGTAACTACCAGTTTACCGAATCCCTTAGGGTTAACAAGTGTGCCGTCAAGATTAAAGGTTTTTACATCCCTTGCGCCGATAAGAGCCAGTATCCTCTGATTCTTATTAAGCTTTGCTACTTCTTCATTAAGGCCGCCGACCTGATCGTTAAGCGAGGTTATCTGATCCTTATTCTTTTTAATTTCCTTTGACAGCAGATAATAAGCAGTACCTGCAGTTATAAGGGCAAATATTAGAGCGATTAAAATTGTTGCGAATCCGCTTCCGGTATCTGATGAGTCCTCATCTTTTTCTTTTTCCACCCTGTGCAGTTTTTTTTCTAAAGCGGCCTGTTTGTCAGGCTGTTTTTTTACGGGAGGAATTTCATGCGGTATCTGTGGCGGAGGAATCTGTTCCGCCGGAGATTCGATAGTCTTGCCGGCATTCAAATCATTGTGCCTGTTTTCATTTGTTATATTCCGACTGTATTCCAAAACCGGCTCATCATGGATGGGGGCGGGAACGGGAACTTCTTCTTTCCGTTTCCGGGGTGGTATTTCAATAACCTTACTTTCAACAATCGGGTCATAATGTTTTTCTTCAGCAGGCGGAGTTATTTCCTCCGGTGTGGCAGCCGTTGCTGTTATGCCCAAAGGCATTTTTGTGGTTCTGATTTCATCGTGCATTTTATAGAGCTTACGTGCTATTTTATCTTTTATCATCTGATCGGGATATTCGATTTCAAGAACTGCCGGAAGCAGGGAAATAACATTCTGAAGCTGTCCTATTTTAAAATTATATGCTACATTTCCGGAATTAAGATAATCAAATAAGCCGGGGTAGTCTTCTTTATCAAGACAGCCTGCCGAATAAGCGTAAACGATTTCCTGAAATTTCTGATCATCCATTATAACTCCGCCGTTTTGTTCAAATTGTCTTTCAGATTGTTTAAGGCCATTTGCAGTTTACTTTTAACAGTCTGAAGCGGAATGTTAAGTTTGCCGGCAATTGCTTTCTGCGTATATCCCTCATAGAATGCAAGGTGGATAACGTACTTCTGCGCATCAGTAAGCCTTGATAAAGCAGCGTCAATATCTTCTTTTGAATCGAGCGCTTTATTAAGGTCAAATTTCTCTGCGGTGGCAAGATGAGGGATTATAAAATTATTTTCATAATTATCGTCATAAACATCTTCGTTCACCGGATCAGACAGTTTACTGCGTCTTACATAATCAATTGCCTTATTGCGAGTAAGCATAATAAGCCAGGTATATGCGTTGCCGTTGCTAAAATCAAAGTAGTCGATTTTCTTCCAGATAATTGTGAAGACATCGACAAGCAGTTTATCTGCTGTTGCCTGATTAGAGACAATTTTCTTAATTAAGGTATAAAGTACGGGAGCGTACCGTTCATATAAAACTTCGAGTGAGTGCGGGTCATAGGCCGAAATTTTTTGAAAAAGCTCCGGATCGGATAGCATTGAGTAATTATTCACGTTTTAATCTATATATTGTTGATTGACGGCAAAACTATATTATTTCTTCATAGCAATTTTTGTTATGATGGATTATTCTGTTTCTTTTTCAGTTAAGGACGAGATAGTTTTTTTTATCGGATATACAAATATGATGCACAAACCAGTTTCTTAAGAAATTTATAATTTCGATAGAAATAGATGATGGCAAAGCCAGGAGAGGTCGTTTTCTCTGGGATCTTAGGGAGTTTATAGTTTCAATAGAAGCGGAGGAGTTACCTAAGATAAACCTCGTCTGGAAATCCATTATTGTAGATATAAACATTTCGTGCTCTTTCTTATGTTTGATATTGCCGGGGAGAGGGAACTGGTCAAAATATTTTTCTTCGAGAGCAAAATGAGTTTTAGTGTAATTAATCAGATTCTGAATAATAGAGTTAAGAGATTCCCTGGCTTGTCCCGCTTTCATTGCATTATCAAGTTCGTTAATATAATCAATCAGTTGTTTATGCTGGGTATCAATTTCATTAACTCCGACCGAGTATTTCTGACTCCAGTTTATAGGGTGCATAATTTTCCATCATAAAATAATTAGTTAAACATATATCAGGCAAAAAGACCTAAGTGATGATTTGTCAATATTTCCGTTTTGTAAACGTAAAGTACTGTCAGTTCAGGCAATTTGTCAGGGTATAGATATTACCGGAAGAAAAATAAACCTGATGACAAATATAACCTTAATCTTAAATCAAAACAATAAAAAATAAGCTGGCGGGTGTGTTTCGGTTCTGCCGGTTTAGGAATAAGAATATAATAAGCGGGTTCTGTTACGGATTCAGGCTAAACGTTACGCCCGGGTTATTTATGCTTTCGTTAGACATTCTGTCAAGCGAAGAAACCACATAGACATATTTCATTTTTTTTCTGACATTAAACATTTCCCTGTACTGTTTTTTTTCGCCGGTAACGATACTAACGATATACCGCGGGTCTTTGAAATCCTGTTTATTATTTGCCATAAACCTATAAATAATAAAACCTGAGGCTGGTTCGCCATCGGCAGCTTTTTCCGGTGCTTCCCATTTTAATGTTGCAGATATACTGTCGCCGGATACGCGAAGGTTTTTTGGTGCAAGTGGCGGGATATGATCTTTCCATGGCATCAATGGTGGCAGTGCGGGATATTTATAAAAGTTATTCTTTAGTGAGTCTTTAAGTCCGTTAAAATTTTGAGTAATTGATTTTGAGCTGAAGAAAACCTCTCCACAGACGTTTTTTGTCTGACGGTTAAGCCTCATCTGATTTTCAAGTTCTGACTTTGGACCTTTATATTCAGTATCTGTCATCCTGGTGGAATGCTGTCCGATATAAAGCAGGCATTCCTTAGAAACTGAAGCCCACCAGCGGAGCAGTTTCGCATAATCTGCCTTTGGATGTCCGATTTCCCAGTAAAGCTGGGGAGCAATATAATCGAGACTTTTGTTCTTTAGCCATGTCAGGGGGTCGGAGTATAAAATATCATAAGAACTGAATCCGTTAGTGCCGGCGTACTTATTTTCAATGATACCGAAGGGGCTTATACCGAACTTAACCCTTGGTTTAACGACTTTTATAGTATCATATACTTTAGCTATCAGGTCATTGATATTATTGCGGCGCCAGTCATTGATATTTGCAAATGTTTTTTTATTCATAGCAAAAGTAAGAGAATCCTCGTCAGAGACTTTTGGGGAATAAGGGTAGAAATAGTCGTCAAAGTGGATTCCGTCCACATCATAGTGGCGCAGAACATCGGATATAATATTTAAGATATAAGTTTTGACTTCCGGAAGTCCGGGGTTGAGTATCTTGTATCCGTTAAACTCAAGTATCCAGTTGGGATGAAGTCTGCTTACGTGGTTTTGTGCTGGTTCATATCTTCCGATAGTTCTAACGGCTCTGTAAGGATTGAACCATGCGTGCAGTTCCATGCCGTGGCGGTGTGCTTCAGTTATTGCATATTCGAGCGGGTCGAAATATGGTTCGGGAGCTTTGCCCTGTTCGCCCGTGAGCCAGTATGACCAGGGTTCATAGGATGATTTATAAAGAGCATCACATTCTGTTCTAATCTGGAATATGACGGAGTTAATACCGGCTTCCTTGAGTTTGTCCATAATTGTAGCCAGTTCGCTTATCTGCCGGGCGGAAGTCATAGTCTTATCGGTCGGCCAGTCGATATTTGATATCGTGGCTATCCAGGCTCCTCTGAATTCTCGTTTTGGCGGAATAATCTGAGTGAGGCTGGTCGAACTTAAAAGCATAAAGTTTATCAATAACAACAGCGTGTTCTTCTTCAATAGTTTTATTTCTTATTTCATTATTATTATTAATACAAATCTAATATTTTCGGGAATAAAATACTTCATGAAAGTTGAATCGGGGTAATGACGGACGTTCTTAATTAAAAAATAGAGAGCCGGAGTTCTGTTAAATTTCGTATAGCCTGGTGTACGCCTCCTGTGGTTTGGATACTATTTACCTGCCCAGAATGTTCCTGAGTGCTGTTTCGGGATTACTGAAGTTAAAGCTGAAGTCGCTTTCGCAAAGTCTTTTTGGAATAATAAATGGTGTATTAAGAATTGCTGTTGCTCCTTCGCCAGCCAGCAGTCTGACAACAAATTCCGGTATATTCAGCCATGCAGGTCTGCCCAGTACGCGTCCGAGCGCATGGGAAAAATCTTTCATTGTAGTTTTTACAGGTGCGACTGCGTTATATGCTCCTGTGAATGATTCATCGTCAGCAGCTCTCAAAAATATCTTTACAATATCATCGATATGTATCCATGGAAAGCCTTGGGAGCCTGAGCCGGGTGTGCCTCCCATGAAAAAGCTGTAAGGCAGTTTCATCTTTTCAAGAGCGCCGCCTTTCTGACTGAGAACAATTCCGGTTCGGATGCCTGCATGTCTGATGCCGAGTGGTTCCACCATTGTGGCTTCATTTTCCCATATCTGACAGACATCTGCAAGAAAATCATTTCCCGCGGGACTTTCTTCTGTATATTCTCCGCCTGCGTCAGAACCGTAGTATCCTATAGCGGATGCGCTGACCAGCACTTTTGGTTTTTGAGAGACCTGTGCAATAGCCTTCACCAGTAAATTTGTACTTTCCTTACGGCTGTTCATAATCAGATATTTGTATTTCGCTGACCATCTTTTTCCCATTACAGGTTCACCTGCCAGATGAATTACGGCATCGGCATCATTTAGATAGTTCTGCCATAATCCTTCGGGTCCGGACTGCCAGGGAATGTAGTGAGTGGCTCCCGGGATTTCGCGTTTTGCCAGAACGGGAGACCGTGAAAATATTATAACCTCATCTTTTCTTTCGAAAAGGATTTTCAGGATATGGCGGCCTATTAGACCGGTTGCTCCGGTGACGACTATTTTTTTTCTCATAAAAGATTTCTTTAAAGTTAGTTTTGTCGGGTTAAATTATCGGTCAAATTAAAAATATCCGGGTAAAAGGGAATAAGATATATTATCAGATTAACTGATTATGAGCGGAGATATTTTATAACAGGCAATAAATATACAGATGTTGTAATAGTGAGTTCATTTAAAATGAAAAAGCACCCGCTGGGAGTGCTTTTTCTACAGGCAGTTAAAAACCATTTATCTCAACGGTTTTGCTTCATTAACGACTATTGTCCGGCCATTTAACTGGCTGCCGTTAAGAGATTTAATTGCAGCATTGGCACCGGATTCGCTCTCCATTTCTACGAATCCGAATCCTTTCGACTTTCCTGTCTGCCGGTCGGTAATAATTTTTGCTGATACAACGGTTCCAAAAGACGCGAATGTTGATTTTAGCGAATCATCATCGACAGACCAGGGAAGACTTCCCACAAAAAGCTTAGTACTCACGAAAATACCTCTAAGAAATAATTAAAAAGAAAACTACTGTGCTTTTAACACACTATAAATATAAATGGATTTTTTAAAAAAGCAAATGGAAATTATAAGTAATACCAATGAATGATGACTCAAAAGCAACTTTTTTTATTTATTGTCTGGTATTTGCGTCCTGGGACAGCTCCGGATTTATATTTTAGGCTTCGTCAATTACTGCTTTAACAGCTGACAGCAGGTTATCCGCTGTAATTATTTTAATATTTTTATGAGTACTTAAGCTTTTGGAATTATTTTTAGGAACGATGATATGATCAAATCCAAGTTTTTCAGCTTCCTGAATTCTTTTGTCAATGTGGCTGATACTTCTTACTTCTCCGCCCAGTCCGACTTCGCCAATCATTACGAAATTACTTTTGACAATTTTATCGAGGAAACTTGAAGCGATACTGCAGCAAACTGCAAGGTCAACGGCCGGGTCGTCTATTTTGACTCCTCCTGCCATATTAAGGAATACATTAGCCGAAGATATCCTCATGCCTGCGCGTTTTTCGAGTACAGCAAGCAATATTGAAAGCCTGCGATAATCGAAGCCGGTGGCGACTCTTTGCGGGTTGCCATAATTTGACGGAGTAACGAGTGCCTGAACCTCAAGCAATATTGGTCTTGTTCCTTCCATGCTCGATGTAACGGCTGAGCCGGTTGTGCGATGATCCCGTTCGCTTAAGAAAATCTTGCTGGGATTGGTTACTTCGGTAAGTCCGGTATCGTGCATTTCGAATATACCTATTTCATTTGTGCTGCCGAAGCGGTTTTTCTGTGCACGCAGTATTCTATAATTGTGGTGGCGTTCGCCTTCGAACTGTAAAACTGCGTCAACCACATGTTCCAAAATCTTAGGTCCTGCAATAATTCCTTCTTTGGTTACATGACCAATGAGTATGACGACCTGCTGGGTTGATTTAGCTATCTGCATAAGCCGGGAGGTGCATTCCCTGATTTGTGTTACGGTGCCGGGTGCGTTATCAAGTTCCGGGTCATGCATTGTCTGGATAGAATCTATGATTATTACTCCTGGCAGGAGGTCATTCATTGTATGAGTAATTTTATCCATTTCAGTTTCGGCAAGGACGAAGAAGTTATCCATATTAAGTTTAAGGCGTGAAGCGCGGAGTTTTATCTGTTTGTGGGATTCCTCGCCGGTAACATAAAGCACCTTATCTTTAATCATGGAAGCCGCCTGCATAACAAGCGTAGATTTTCCAATGCCGGGGTCTCCGCCTATCAGTACAATCGAGCCGGGCATAAATCCACCGCCAAGCACACGGTCGAATTCAGTTATATTAGTTTTTATTCTGTCTTCCTCTGCCGATGTAATTTCACTCAGAGTCATGACTTTAGAAACTGACCCTGCGATTTTGTCTCTGGTTTTCTTATCCTCGACCAGTTCCTCAGTGAATGAATTCCATGATTCACACTCAGAGCATCGTCCAAGCCACTTCAGCGATTCATATCCGCAGTTAGAGCAGATATATTTTGTTTTGATTTTACTCATAATATTAGTTTTTTTAGAATCCTGTCCGCTGTATAAAATTAATTATTGTTTCATCCTGTGAATTTAAGAGGTCAGTTATTGTTCCTTTAAAATATATTTTGCCATCGTATAACATTGCGACCGTGTCGGCTATATTTTTTACACTTACCATATCATGAGTTACTACGATGGATGTAACATTAAGCTTCTGCCCCAGGTCTTTTATCAGCTGGTCAATTGAATCAGACATAATCGGGTCGAGTCCTGTAGTTGGTTCATCGTAGAAGATATATTCCGGGTTTGTGATTAGTGCTCTTGCGAGTCCTACCCGTTTTTTCATACCGCCGGAAAGCTCAGCGGGTTTAAGCCTCTGTATATTCGGCAGTCCCACAAGTTCCAGCTTTGCCTCAACGGTTTTGAAAATTTGGGATGAAGAGATTGCCGGATGGTTTTCCACTATTGGCAGGGCAACATTTTCACCAACGGTCATTGAATCAAAGAGTGCGGCACCCTGGAAAAGGAAGCCGAACTTTCTTCGTAATAAATAGAGTTCTTTCCGGTTCATGTTGTTGAGTGTCTGATTATCAACTTTTACAGAACCGGCATCAGGTAAGAGAAGTCCTACGATATGCTTAATCAGGACGCTTTTACCTTCGCCGCTTCTGCCGATAATTACTAATGTTTCACCTGTTTTTATGCTTAGATCAACACCGCGGAGAACTTTTTTGCCCTTAAACCCTTTATGAAGTCCTTTAATTTCTATCATACTGTATGATTTCTTATTAATATCCGGTTTTATTTACACAAACTGCATGTAATTGTTAAATATCTTTCATCAATTTAAGTTATTCCCATGAAATATAAAAATCCCCTTAAATTATTGTGTGATTCTACCGGCATATACCGGTTTTCTGCCGGAGGGGCAGTAACGGACAGGAGACATTAAACAGGGAATTGCCGGGATTGTGATTCCTGTGATTAAATGATTTTTATGATAATGTATATCAGCATAGAATGAATCATGGTTCTGAAATCACGGATTATATGGGTTAAAACCCGTGTCAATGAAATATATGGAATTGGCATCCGTGTCAATCGAATCTGCTGACCCTGGCTGATATCTGTGACCTTATATGATATAATTGAATGTCAGAGATTTATATTTTTTTTTTGTGCGGATACATCAGGCATATAAATCTGGTTCGGGTTCATCCTTTATTTTGCCGGGTTATCGATTCGCGGCAGAGTGCTGTTGCTTTGCGGTCAGGCTTTGTGTCATTGCGGTCAGGGATTGTGCTTGTTCATAACTCAGGCAGGATTGAAGTGCTGGAATATAAAACTCACTTAACAGAGAAATTACCGGTTATACTTACTAACCGTGAAAACCAGAAACGCTGACTGGTTTGATATAATGCTTACTTCGCATAAGAATAATGCCGTTTCGGTTTTCCATTTTAAGACAAATGCGAAAGGTGATTCGTTACTTACTGCCTTACGTATTCCTAATCCTTTCCCTGCTGTTATCGAGCATTTTGATAAGGATTATAAGTTTTATTATTTCTGCGGGGATTTTTGTAATTATAATATTCAATTCTCTTTTTCCAAATTCTACGGCAGTGATGCTCTGTTCCGTTTCATCAATGAAACTGACGAAAGCAGCCGGAATAAATTCTTCTTCTGGAATTATTATTATCCGTTGATGAATAAGATACTGGACAGCTATTACCACGCTAAGATAGTACGGCACTGATGACCAGTAGCCAGCTTACGCCAAATAAATAAACCCGTCAAACCTCCTGTTTATTAGGACTTTTTTTGCTATTTTGACCTTTTAATTATATAAAAATTGGAGTTTTACAATAGAAACTAACGTTATTGATATAAACCATACCAGGACTTGCGGCTGTACTGGTAATAATATTAACTGCCTTGAGGCTAAAGACTGGTTAAAATGCCAGATAGGAGTCTGGCAATTTAACTATGAAAAAAGAGATATTAGAGATAAGGAACTACATCCTGCCACTTTTCCCATTTCTTTATCCAGTAAAATTATCAGATTATTTACCCACGAGGGAGAACTCGTTTTAGACCCTTTTGTGGGAAGCGGAACGACCTTATTATCAGCGCAGGATTGTAATCGTAATGCTATCGGATTCGACCTTAAAAAAGAATATATAAATCTTTGTATGTCCAGGCTTGACAGTCAGGAAGTTTTTTGTACTACGAAACAAATCGCTGTACAGGATGATGCGCGAAATATAAAAAAATATCTTAAACCAGATTCCATCAGTTTAATTTGGACTTCCCCTCCTTATGGAAATTTGCTTAACAGGAAAAGGAAAAATAAATCCAGGCGGGAAAGAGATAACGGACAACTTGGAAAGGTAGAGCAATACTCTCAGGATGAAAGGGATTTAGGAACTTATGAGCCTGAGGATTATGCCAGGGCAATGGGTGATGTTTATGAAGATTTACTTCCATTTTTAAAGGAAAAGGCTCATTGTGTTATTAATGTTCCTGATTTCTGGTGGGAAAATGAGAGGATAACTCTTCATATTACATTAATTCAAGAGTTAAGAAAAAGAGGATATGAACTTAGGAACACGATTATTTGGGACAGGACAAATATTGTCAACAATATTGGAATTTTTGGCTGGCCTAGTAACTATATAACAATGGGAACAACTTTCGAATATTTGTTAGATTTTTGGAAGCCGTCAATAAAAGAAAAGAGTAAATAGTGGATACGATTACTAAAGAAGAATTGATCAGAAAACTAAATGATTTAAAAAATCTGGGCTGGGTTAAAAACGCCAGACAGGGAAATGTTGGTGGCGTAGGGAATACTCTTGAAGATTATTTAGGTATTAAAGAAAATAACCTGCCGATTCCGAACGCTTCCGAATGGGAGCTAAAATCACAAAGAAGCAATACCGCATCCCTGACTACTTTATTTCATATAGAGCCCTCTCCGAGAGCTTTAAAATTTGTTCCGAATATTCTATTGTTAAATTATGGCTGGCTTCATAAGGAAGCAGGATATAAATATCCGGCGAGTGAAATAAGTTTCAGACAAACAATATCAGGGAAAGATTATAGCGATAGAGGTTTTAAAGTAATAATTGACAGGGGAAATCGTAAAGTTTTGATATCTTTTGATAGTTCAAAAGCTGACCCTCGACATTTGGCGTGGCTTAAAAGCGTAGAAAGTAGAACTGGTTTAGAACAGCTTAATCCGCAACCTTATTGGGGTTTTGATGATTTATTCCATAAGGCAGGGACAAAACTTCTTAATTGTTTTTATGTTCAGGCTGATTCTAAAAAAGAGAACGGTATTGAATATTTTAGTTATAATAAAATTCTTCAATTACAGCAATTTAGCATCGATAAATTTTTAATAGCTATGGAAAATAATAATATCTTAGTCGATTTTGACGCTCGTACCGGGCATAATCATGGAACTAAATTTAGAATGAGACAGAATTGTCTGCCTGATTTATATGCGACAAAAATAGTTATCTGATTTTCTTTAGTTCCCCCCAAAAAAAATAATTCTATAGTTTTTATGGATATGAATTATAACAATATGAATTTTAATAGCGATGAAATGAAGGGAAAACGTTTAGTTTTATTCGTTCTGGGAATAATGAAAATCTTGGCGGAGAAATCTTTAGAGATACCAGCAGGCGCAGGAATACAAGTCTAATTATTGTCGGCATAATCGCATTCAGAGGTGTTATCATGGAATCGCGGTATATAGCTCATACAGGCGGGTATGAAGAATTTTTGATAATCGTTGATAATTTCACCCCGTCATGTTGCACAAAACCTGTCTGAATCACGGATTAAAAGGATTTCGCGGATTACACGGAGCGGGACAGGGTTGTTTCTTATTATTTATTGTTCCTTTTCTTCCACGGGTTAAAACCCGTGGCAATGGAATGTGGAAGAATCGATGTCTTTTTTGCGGATACATCGGGGATGCAAATCTGGCGCGGACTGATACTTTATCTTACCGGGTTATCATTTCGCGGCACGCCGTTGCAACTTCGCAGTCGGGCGTTATCATTTCGTGGCAGAATGCCGCCGCTTTGCGACCGGGGATTATCATTCCGAGGCAGGACGCTGTTGCTTCGCGACTGGGGATTATCATTCCGCGACAGGATTCTGTTGCTTCGCGGGCCGGGGTTATTATTTTTCGGGAGTCCGCGGTCTCTCCGCACACGGGGGTTGTCATTTTTCGTAAGTCCACTCTCTTTCCGCGCATGGAAATTGTCATTTTTCGTAAGTCAGGGGTCTTTCCGCATCCGGGTGTTGTTTCATCATAGTCAAACGCTGTTGCTTCGCGGTCAGGGATTGTGTCATTGATGTCAGGCGTTGTGTCATCGCGGTCAGGGATTGTGTCATTGATGTCAGACTTTGTGTCATCGCGGTCAGGGATTGTGTCATTGCTATCAGACTTTGTGTCATCGCGGTCAGGGATTGTGTCATTGCTGTCAGGCGTTGTGGCTTCGCGGTCAATGCTTGTGTCATTGCTGTCAGGCGTTGTGGCTTCGCGATGCGTCGCTGTCATTCCGCGACACGCCGTTATGGCTTCGCGGCCGGGGATTATGGCTTCGCGATGCGCTGTTGTTGCTTTGCGGTTGGGGGTTATGGTTTCACGATACGCTGTTGTTGCTTTGCGGTTGGGGGTTATGGTTTCGCGATGCACCGTTATGGCTTTGCGGTTGGGGGTTATCAAATTATCATCCTGGTCTGAAGTTTTTGAATGCAGCTTTTATCAGGAACTATGTTATTTGAACAAAAGTTATATGAACATCTTTGCTATGATAAGCATATATTTAGAATTACTCAAAAAAAAGGATACGATAGAATTATGAAAATTTGCTTTTCGGTTTTATTTATGTTGTTTCTGGTAGCTTATGCTTCTGCTCAGTCTGCGGCCGGTTCTATAACCGGGAAAGTTATTGATGTTGCTACTAACCAGCCATTGCCTGGAGTTAATGTTGTAATAATTGATACAAAACTCGGAGCGGCTACGAACATATTGGGAGAATATCAGATTCAGAATGTACCGGCCGGGCGATGCAGGCTAAGGGCTACGCTTATCGGTTTTATGCCTCAGATAATTAACGATGTGATTGTAAGTTCAGTACATTCGGAGGTGGTGGATTTTTCATTGCCGCAGACTTCGCTTGAACTTGTTGCTGTTACAATTACTTCGAATTATTTCAGGAAAGACCCTGTGGCGGTAAATAGTGTAACGACTCTTGATTACGAAGAAATAAGACGTTCGCCGGGCGGATTTGAGGATGTGGTAAGGGCGTTGTCAGTTTTGCCCGGCATAGCTCAGGCGGATCCTGGTCGTAATGATCTTATTGTCCGCGGAGGCGCTCCGTCTGAAAATCTTTACATTGTTGATGATGTAGTTGTGCCTAATATCAATCATTTTGGCAGTCAGGGAGCTTCGGGCGGCCCGCTTAGTTATATTGATCTTAATTATGTCAAAGATGTCAGTTTTTCTACTGGTGGTTTTGCGGCTAATTATGGGGACAGACTTTCTTCTGTTATGAAGATAAAGCTTGGCGAGGGGCGGAAAGACAAGTTTGGCGGAAGGGCTATTATTTCTGCAACGCAGTTTGGTGTTAATGCTGAAGGACCTTTGAGTAAGGATGTAAACTTTCTTTTTTCTGCACGCAGGAGTTATCTAGATTTTATTTTCAGGGCAGCCGGGCTTGGATTTGTTCCTGAGTATTATGATTATTTAGACAAAGTTACATGGAATGTTAATCAGTCGGATCAGCTTTCATTTCTTATTGTGGGAGCCTTTGATAATGTAAAGTTTTTTAATGATACTCCGGATCAGCGTTACAGCAATTCAAGAGCGCTCGGCAATGACCAGCTTCAGTATATGAGTGCGCTTAGTTTCAGGCATCTTTTCCACAACGGGTTCTTTAATATAAGTGTTAACCGGAATTTTGTGGACTATAAGTTTTCGCAAAAGGACACGATGCAGAATCCGATATTTCTGAACAACTCCAAAGAGAAGGAGAATAATCTTAAGGCGGATGTAGTGATTAAGCCATCGGCAGGTTCGGAGATAAATGCGGGACTTCTTTACAAGTTCATCCAGTTTACCACGGATATAAAACTGCCATTTTTCATGACGAGGTTCGGAGATACTCTCAGTCTTAGTCAGCTTACGCAGAATGACCGATATAATAAGCTGGGTGCGTACGTTCAGTATTCGGAAAAAATATTTCCGGAGGTAACTGTGAACGGAGGAGTCCGTTTTGATTATTTCAGCGGTATAAATAATCCGGCTGATGTTAGTCCAAGGATTTCATTTTTATACAATGCGGATGCTGTTTCAAAGGTAAGCCTCAGCACGGGTATTTATTATCAGGCTCCATCGTATATCTGGCTTGCGGGCGACAGAAGGAATAAGGATTTGAAGAGTATAAGATCAACGCATCTGGTGCTTGGATATGAGAGAACTTTGAGAGAAGATGCGCAGATAAGAATAGAATGCTTCTATAAAGGTTATGCGGATTATCCGACAAGTGTTTTAAGACCATATTTAATATTAGTCAATACCGGCGCAGGCTTTGGCGGTTCGGAGGATAATTACTCGGCATTTGCGCCTGAGTATCTGGTCAGTCAGGGGAAGGGAAATGTCAGGGGGATAGAGCTACTTATTCAGAAGAAAGCCTCGGATATTCCCGTGTATGGATTACTTAGTGTTACATACAGCAAGTCGGACTTTACGGCTCTTGACGGTGTAACCAGGTCAGGCAGTTTTGATCAGAGGTTTATCTTTAATATCAGCGGGGGTTATATAATTAATGATAACTGGGAAGCCGCGGTGAAGTTTCGTCTTTCAACCGGCAGACCATACACTCCGTTTAATTCGGATGGTTCTCAGAGTATTTCGGATTATAATTCGGAAAGATTTGCAACAGTTCACAGTCTTGACGTGCGGGTTGACAGGCGCTGGGATTTCGGAAATTTCGGGCTTGTAGCGTATATTGATATTCAGAATATTTATAACAGAAAAAATGTAACCTCTGTAATATGGGATGACCGGAAGAATCGGGTTGAGAATCATGCAGGACTTGGCATACTTCCATCGATTGGTGTGAACCTTGAGTTTTAGTTTATCCGGTATTTGTCCGGGAGGTAGCGAAATCTAAGGCAGACAATATTCGGGCTAATATTTTCGGGTTCGGATTAACAGATGTTGTCAGTCCTTATTCCGGCTTCGGAACCGGTCATTACCGGTTCCGGGCATATATTTATCTGTCAGGGGAACTATCTTATGCTTTACAATGCCGAAGTTTTGTTTTGCATCTGTTTTTTAATTGTGCAGCCGGAACAGCTGTCGCAATCCGTTTTTTTAGATCTGAGGCTTATTGCCAGCTTATATAGCACATAAGCCGAAGAAGAAGCTAATACCATGTAAACTAAAATTTCCTGTACCATAAAGCTACTCTGTTCTGATTAAATGAATAATGAGCCAATCTGATAGGTGATAAATGCTACTGTCCAGGCAATAGCCGTGGTGTAAACCATTACAAAGACGGCCCACTTCCAGTCTGATTCTTTTTTTACAGTCGCTATAACCGCCACGCACGGGAAGTATATCAGGATAAAAAGCATGAATACGTAAGCTGTTAAGGGAGTAAAAATTTTCTGTCCTTTTAAAGGTCCGTGTGCATGTATCTGTTCTTTAAGTCTTGTATGCAGGCTGGCAGAGGAGCCTTCCGCTTTATGGTCTGCCTGATACAGCACGCCCATTGTTCCGATTACAATTTCTTTGGCTGCAAGTCCGGTGAGAATACTTACGCCAATTTTCCAGTCAAATCCCAGTGGAGTAATAACGGGTTCGATAAAGCGCCCCATCTGTCCGATATATGATTTTTCCTGGCGTTCAGCCTCTTTTGAAAGTTTAAGTGCAGAGATTTGCTCTGATTTTTGAGATTCATTTAGCCGGGAGTCTGATTTAAGAATTTCGATCAGGCGGTCATAATTCCGGGACAGACTTATGTTTTTCGGGAAATAGCCAAGTCCCCAGATAAGTATTGATGCAAGAAGAATAACGGTTCCCATTTTCTTTAGATACTGTGCGCCCTTATGCCACATGTGAAGCGAAGTATTTTTTAATGTTGGGATACGGTAAGGGGGCAGTTCCATTACGAAGGGAACATTTTCACTGGGGAAGTAAACCTTTTTCATTACAAGCGCGACAAGTATGGCAATGAGGATTCCAATAAGGTAAACAGAAATAAGCGCCAGCCCCTGGTTTTTGGGAAAGAATGCTGATATCATAAGGACATAGACAGGAAGGCGTGCGTTGCATGACATAAAGGGAGTGATAATCATAGTAAGCAGGCGGTCTTTTCTGTTTTCGAGTGTTCTGGTTGCCATTATAGCGGGGACATTACAGCCAAAGCCCATCAGCATTGGTATAAAGGATTTGCCGTGCAGCCCGATTTTGTGCATTAGTTTATCCATGATGAATGAGGCGCGGGCCATGTAACCGGTATCTTCCATAAAGGAGATGAAGAAGAAAAGTATCAGGATATTTGGCAGGAAGACGATAACGCCGCCCACGCCGCCGATAATGCCATCAACGATAAGGTCGGTTAGCGGTCCGGTTGTCATGGTTGTTCTGACGAGGATGCCAAGCCTGCTTACCAGGATATCGATCCAGTTCATCGGATAGTTGCCAATCGAGAAAGTAGCCTGAAACATAAGCCACATAAAGAAAACAAATAAGGGAAAGCCGAAGAGCCTGTGTGTAAGGAAATAGTCGATGTCGGCTGTTTTCCGGCGTTTTTCTTCAATTCCGGGCTGGAAAGTTTCATTTAATGCACCGGAGACAAAGCCATATTTGGCATCTGTGATTATGTTCCCCGATTTTTCATTATACTCCTTTTCGAGGATGGTAATCCGGGTGGCGAGGGTTTCCCTGATTTTTCCGATATTGGAACAGTTCCCGATTTCCCGTAAAGTTGCCTTATCAGCTTCGAGTAATTTTATAGAAATATAGCGTGAAGAAAATCTATCAGTAACAGAGCCGTTCTGTTTTATCAGGGGTTGCAACTGTGATATTGCTGATTCTATTTCCGTCCCATAATTTATATGGATATGGCGGACGACCGGGTCGCGGTCTTCATATACATCGATTATCTTTTCAAACAGTTCATAGATTCCCTTACCTTTTGATGCGACTGTCGGAATAACAGGGATGCCTATCATTCTGCCTAAAGATACATAGTCAAAGTGTGCACCTGTTTTCTCAAGTTCGTCAAACATATTGAGAGCTATAACTACTTTGATGTTCATATCAATGAGCTGGGTGGTAAGATAGAGGTTTCGCTCAAGGCTGGAGGCATCGACTACGTTGACGACTATGTCGGGCATTTTTTCGATTAAGTGAGCGCGGACGTATAATTCTTCGGGGGTATATTCGGTAATGGAGTAAGTGCCGGGTAAATCGGATATTCTGAAAAGGTAAGAAGACTGTCTGAAGGCGGCTTCTCTTGCATCGACTGTAACGCCGCCGTAATTGCCAACCCTTTCCTTTGAGCCTGAGGCATAATTATACAGCGTAGTTTTCCCGCTATTGGGATTGCCGACAAGTGCGACATTGATAATTTTACCCTTTTCGCCCGCCGTGGTTTTTAGTGTTTCCTCGTCAATCATTCCTTCAAACCTGATATCGTCAAAGCTATGTTCAGATTCCGGCGAAAGGACTTCGATTAGTGCGGCTTCCGAGCGGCGCAGTAAGATATTATAACCCATAATTTCATACTCGACAGGGTCCTGTAGCGGAGCATTTTTTATGACCTTAACCTTCTTTCCTTTTACAAATCCCATTTCAGTAATTCTTTTACGGAATGCTCCGTGTCCGATAACCTTTGTAATAATACCGGTATCGCCCGTTTTAAGCTCTGATAACCTGTACTCTTTGTCTAAAATTAAACCCATTACAATCCTTTCCTAAAAATTCAAATTCATTCTGATAAGCATGATATTAGAATATAAAAGCTTATTTCAGCGGGAAAGATTCCCGAATGCAACAATACAGGAGTATTTTCTTTCGGGATGTTCAAAAACGGCAAAAATAAAGATTAACTTATATTCGTTCAGAGATGCAGGATAATGCTGATTAACGGGCATTCATTTTTGTATAAATGGATTAAAAATATTATTTTCTGGTTAAATTTTCAGAACTTATATTCATTTTAATTATCCTGGTTTTTATGATAAAAAGAAAGTTCCTTTACGTAGTTTTCCTAATATCAGCGTTAGTCATATTTTGCAAGCCGGATATTTATGCGCAGGAAGATATTTCATTCAATAAAATATCCGTTGAGCAGGGACTTTCACACAGCAGTGTTTTTTCTATTACTCAGGATTCACAAGGCTATCTCTGGTTTGGTACGCAGGAAGGTCTGAATAAATATTACGGATTTGACATTTCTGTCTATTATCATAACCCGGGGGATAACTCCACACTTTCAAGTAGTAGCATCAGTTATCTTTACGAAGACTCAGGAAAGAATTTATGGATAGGCACATGGGGTGGCGGACTTGATAAATTCGACCGGAGCACAGGCAATTTTATCCGTTATGAAAACCTTAGCTCAAAAGCCTCATCGCTAAGCAATAACCGCATTTCATATATTCTTGAGACGAAGGATAATAACCTTTATATCGGCACAGGCGGTGGGGGATTTTGCAGATTTGATTATAAAAGCGGGATATTCAGGACGTACAATTCTTCCAACAGCGGATTATCGCATGACCGGGTATGGGCACTTGCAGAAGATAAAAAAGGCAATCTTTGGATAGCGACTGACAACGGACTCAATAAGTTCAACTTAAAAACGGAAAGCATCACGGTTTATAAGAATAAAGCGGGCGGTCATAACTCGCTTAGTTTTAATCGTATGCGTAATGTATTTGTTGACCATGAGGGTATTGTCTGGGCAGGGACTGAAAAAGGTTTAAACCGTTTCGATGAATCGAGCAATACTTTCCGGCACTTTTTTCATAGCAATACGGATGCTTCGAGTATCAGTATGAATATAATTAGTACGATCTTTGAGGACAGGTCAGGCAATCTGTGGATAGGCACATACGGTGGCGGGCTTAATCTGTACAATAAAGCGAGGGGAACTTTTAAGTCCTATAAATATCATGCAGCAGATCCGCACAGCATCAGCAGTAATGATGTGCGTGCTATATATCAGGATCTTTCAGGTAATATGTGGATAGGCACGCGCGGCGGCGGTGTATGCAAGTTTAATATGTCTGCGAATCATTTCGGGTTGATTACCTCTTCGGTATATAATCCTAATTCTGTCAGTAGCAATAACATCCGCTCTGTTCTTGAAGACAGTGATGGTTCAATATGGATAGGCACGAATGACGAGGGACTAAGCAATGTTGATACACGTACAGGAAGAGTTACGAGATATTCATACGAAGGGAATGGGAAGAACAAACTGAGCAATGACTTAGTAATGGCGATTGTAAAAGATCGTGAGGGTTATGTCTGGGCCGGGACTGACGACGGGTTAAACAGATTCGATTCTGTAACAAAGTCTTTTACTGTTTACAAAAATAATGTAAGAGACTCCCTGAGTTTAAGCCACAACCAGATACTGAGTCTTGCCGTTGATAAGCAGGACAATTTATGGATAGGGACTTATGGCGGGGGGCTTAATTTATTTGATAGGAAGTCGGGTAAGTTCAGGCACTTTTTAAATAATCCGGGTGATTTAAATTCAATCAGTGCAAATGAAGTTCCATCCCTGTTAATAGATAAGTCGGGCGCTGTATGGGTGGGTACAAGTGGCGGTCTGAATAAGTTTATTCCTGAAACCAACAAATTTATCAGATATAAACATGATATGACCAATGTAAATTCGATAAGCGATAATATTATCAATTCAATCCTTGAAGCAGATGGGGCAATATGGATTGGAACAAATACAGGGCTTAACCGTTATGATGAACAAAGCCGTACTTTCAGGCACTATACTATCGAAGACGGACTTCCGAACAATTATATCTGTGGCATTGTGCGGGATGATAAAGGGGAACTCTGGATATCAACGAACAAGGGACTTTCGTGTTTTGATACTAAGAAACAGTCTTTCAGAAATTATAATGTTTTGGACGGAATACAGGGGAATGTATTTAATCCCGGTTCCTGTAATTCCGGCAGAAGCGGCAAGGTTTATTTTGGGGGTATCAACGGTCTGAATGTATTTGATCCTGACCAGATTACAGTTAATACATCGGTACCTAAAATTCTGATAACTGGTTTTCGTCCTTTCAACAGGAAAATAAAGTTAAGTGATTCGAACTATTACATGAATTTAATTTCGAATGGGCAGAATGTTAAACTGAGATATAACGAGAATTTTTTCACTATAGAATTTGTGGCTATAGATTACATTAATCCGATAAAGAATCAATACATGTATAAAATGGAAGGTGTGGATATAGACTGGGTAAAAAGCGGGGAAAGGCGTTATGCCACATATACAAATCTTAGTCCGGGCAGTTATAAATTCAGAGTAAAAGCTTCGAACAATGACGGCTATTGGAATAAAGAAGGTATTACAGTACATATCAGGATATTCCCTCCCTTTTGGAAGACATGGTGGTTTGTGAGTCTGATAGCGTTCATTGTTGCAGTAGCAGTTTACAGGCTTTATCAGTGGAGGATAACGGAAATAACGAGTCGCCACAGGGAACTTGAAATATTAATAAAAGAGAAAGAGAAAGTTGCTGAAGAACTGAGCATTACGAAAGAGCGGTTTGAATTTGCGGTAAGAGGTTCGGCTGATGGGCTTTGGGACTGGCAGATTCCGACAAATGAAGTTTATTTTTCTCCTCAGTGGAAGGCGTTGCTTGGTTTTGAAGATGATGAATTGCCTAATCTCTTAGAATCATTTATCGAAAGGATATATCCTGCGGGAAGGAATGCAACGCTGTTTGATTTCAGGAAGTATCTTGAGTCTGGCGACAGGTTTGATCTTTCATTCCGACTTAAGAAAAAAGACGGGTCTTACGGCTGGTTCCGTACAAGGGGCAAGGCATTAAGAGATGAGAACGGGAAGCCATTAAGGTTTGCCGGTTCAATGACAGATATTACTCTGGGTAAAATAGCAGAGGCGAAGTTAATTGAAAGCGAGGAGCGGTTCAGAGCTTTGATAGAGAGTGCATCGGATGTGATATTTGTAGTTAATGATAAAGCGGACATGATTCTTTATGCAAGCCCTTCAAGCGAGAGAGTTTTAGGTTATACCATAGATGAACTTGTTGGTAAATCAGGTATGCCGATTATTCATCCGGATGATATACCGAAACTGATTGATTCCCATATCTTTACATTGAATAATCCGGGTGAGCCTTTCGGGATTGAATACCGTATCAGGCACAAGAACGGCGAATGGAAAACCTTTGAAGCCATTGGAAAGAATCTGCTAAGTGTCCCTGGCATAAATGGAGTTGTAGTTAATCTCAGAGATATAACAGAACGCAAAGCCGCCGAAGAAAAATTAAGGAATAATGAAAACTTATTTAAGATTATCACCAGCGGTGTAACTGATTTAATTGTGATACTTGATCTTGAAGGGAGAAGGATTTACGCCAGTGATTCATACAGGAAGATGTTTGATGCCGTGTCATTAGCTGAAGGAGCTAACTCATTTGCCGAGATACATCCTGAAGACCGTGAAAGAATCGAAAATGTTTTTAATCAGACTATAAAGAGCGGAGTTGGTCAGCGAGGGGAATACAGGTTCCTGCTTGCCGATGGTTCCATTCGTTATATCGAATCACAGGGCAACATTATCTTTAATGATAACGGTGAGCTTTACAGGGTGGTGGTGGTCTCCCGCGATATAACTGATTATAAGAGAGCTGAAGCAATGCTGAGGGAAAACCAGTTGTTGCTTTCTTCTATTAATCAGAACATAACCGAGGCAATCTATCGTATAGTGCCGGATAAAGGACTTGTATATTGCAACGAAGCATTTCTGAAGATGTTTGGTTATGATTCGCCTGAGGAAGCTTTTGGAAATCAGTCTCCGTTTTTATATGAAAATCCGAAGGACGTAGAGTTATTATCGCAGCAGATGGCTGAGAAAGGGTTCTATCATAATATTGAAGTGAAGTTCTTAAATAAGAATGGAACTGTCTTCTGGGGGCTTGTCAGCGCGAAGGCGATTTATAATGATAACGGGCAGGTCAAGTATATTGACGGAGCTATCTCGAATATTACTTACCTGAAAAAGACAGAACGGGAGATTCTTGAGCTGAATAAAGATCTTGAGAAGAGAATAAACGAAAGAACTATTCAGCTTAAAGAGACTAATGAGAGTCTTGAACTCCAGATAAGTGTCAGAGAAAAAGTTGAACGTATTCAGAATGCGGTTTATCATGTTTCAGAATCTGTTCACCGTAGTGCTGACCTCAAAACCCTTTGCGCGGATATACATGCTATTATCAACAGCCTTATGCCTGCGCGGAATTTTTATATAGCAATGTGTGATACAAAAAGTAAAACAGTTAATTTCCCATACATTATTGATGAGTTTGTTACTGAAATAATTCCCCGGAAATATAAGAAAGGGCTTACTGAGTATGTCATTGGAACGGGGCAGCCATTACTGGTCAATGAGGAAATTTTTAACCTGTTGAACCAGTCGGGAGAAGTTGAAGCGACAGGCAATCCCGCTAAAATATGGCTTGGTGTTCCGCTGTTGATTAATGAGAAGCTACTTGGCGTGATGGCACTTCAGGATTATGAGAACAGTAATCTTTATGCTGAGAATGAAAAGCAGACATTAACCTATATTTCCAAACAGGTTGCCATTGCTCTTGAGAAAAAACAGAATGAAGAAGCTGAAAGAAAACGTATAGAGCTTGTGCTTGAAAATAGAAACATTCTTATTGCCCTTGCGCATCTGGATGAAGGAAAGTTTGAGGATGCCCTTACAATTATTCTTAACTCAACAGCAAAAGCGTTAAACGTGGAACGAGTTGGTTTCTGGAATCTTAACAGAGAGAATAAAACCCTTGTTTGTGAGAAGTTTCTGATTAACAGTCAGGATGCAGCCGGCAATATTGTCAGGGGAACCATAATGGAACCTACTTTTGGAAATAAAGCTTACAACTATGAATCTTTACTGAAAGTATTGAATTCAAACAGACCGGTAAATGTGTATGATACTGCGCTTGAAATCGAAAAAGATGTTTATCAGAGTTACTTTTTGCCGAATGCGGTTAGTTCTGTTTTGATTGTGCCTGCGTGGTTTCATAATGAAGTAGTCGGAGTTGTCTGTCTGGAGCATACGGGATTAAACCGTGAGTTTATTCTTGAGGAAGAAGATTTTATGTCCTCAATCGCTACAATGGTTTCTCTTGCCAAGGAAAGCTCAAACAGGCGAATTGCCGAGGCAAATCTTAAGGCAAGCGAGCAGCATTATAAGACTGTTATTGATAATGCAAACGAAGCAATTATTGTTGTACAGGGTGGGAAAATAAAGTTTGCTAACCCAAGAGCTATCGGAATAACGGGGTTTTCTCATGAAGAATTATTAAGCAAGATATTTCTTGAGTTTATACATGAAGATGACCGCGCCAAGGTTATGGAAAATTACATACGGAGATTACGTGGCGAAGATGTGCCGACAAATTATTCTTTCCGGGTTATATGTAATGACGGCAGTTACCGTACAATTGAGTTAAATGCTATTCTTCTTGAATGGCAGGGAGCGCCTGCAACGTTAAACTTCTTAAATGATATAACAGACCGTAGCCGTGCCGAGGAAGAAATTAAAAAATCGCTGGCGAAGGAAAAGGAACTTAATGAACTGCGTTCCCGGTTTATTTCCATGACTTCACACGAGTTTAAGACTCCCCTTACTATTATTAATTCGGCAAGTGAAATTCTCGAACGTTATTCTGATAAGCTTACTTTGGAGAAGCGCAATAAAAACCTGAAGCTTATTCAGGAAAATGTAAAACACATGACGAATCTGCTTAATAATGTATTATTTATAGGGAAGACCGAAGCCAACAAACTTCAACTCGACAGACAGACAATCGATATTAGGGAGCTTTGCAAGAATACTGTTGAGCAGTTTGAACTGAGTACGCTTGAAAAAGGAGAACATATTATTCGTTTTACTGAAAGGAATCTCACAGCTAATGTTTCTCTGGATTCTAAACTTATCAGACAAATACTTGATAATCTGATTTCTAACGCTATTAAGTATTCACCCGAAGGAGGGGAAATTTTATTTAATGCAGAGTGTTCCGATGATAAAATATTCTTTAAGGTTCACGATGACGGAATTGGTATTCCTGCTGCCGACCTTAAGAGATTATTTGAACCATTTCACAGAGCAACTAATGTGGGGACTATATCCGGAACCGGACTGGGTTTATCAATTGTTAAGAACTCAGTTGAACTTCACGGCGGTACTATCAATGTTGAAAGCGAGCAGAACAAAGGGACAACTTTTTATATCGAACTACCTTTAATCAATTCATAGGAGAAAGTCATGACAAAAGTACTGGTAATTGAAGATGCGCCTGATATAAGGGAACAGATAAAACAAGTGCTTACAATTGAGGGATACGATGTTGAATTGGCGGAGAATGGCAGAATAGGAGTAAAACTGGCTAAGGAACTATTGCCGGATATCATTCTTTGCGATATTAATATGCCAGAGCTTGACGGCTACGGTGTAATTACTGAGATTAGAGAGGACAAAAAAACCGCACCAATTCCGTTTATTTTCCTGACTGCACGTCTTGACAAACAGGATGTTCGTGAAGGGATGAATCTTGGGGCAGATGATTATCTTAATAAACCTTTTACTATTGAGGAACTGATTAAGTCAATAGAATCAAGAATAGTAAAAAGCCAGATAGTCAAAAATGAGACAAAGGAAAAACTTGATGAGTTGCGTGCGAATATCAGTATGTCTGTTCCTCATGAACTCAGAACTCCACTCAACGTGATAATTGGCTTTGCCGGTATTCTGACGACTGACCTTGATAATCTTGACAGAACAGAGATACTTGAGATGTCAGCCTATATTCTTGAAAATGGACGGAGACTTGAAAAGACGGTTGAGAAATATCTTCTGTACACTCACCTCCGGATGCTTAGCGTTAACAGGGATGCACTTGATTTATTATTTACATCTTCCTCGATAATTTCAAATGAGGTGATAGAAGAAATCTTTGAAACTACCATAAAAGTAAATCAAAGGAAGGATGATCTTACTATAATAACCGATAGGGCAGCTTTGATAATCAGGGAAGATTACTTAGGAATTATCATTGAGCAGATAGGAAAAAACTGCTTTGAATATTCACAGGCCGGTTCGCCTGTGTTAGTTCAGGGCATTATCAGGGATGGATATTATATGCTTAGTTTCATTGATCACGGACGAGGTTTGTCTGATGAACAAATTGCCAGCATTGGTGGCTACACTCAGTTCGACAGGAACGTACACGAACAGCAGGGCACGGGGCTTGGTCTTGCTATCAGTAAAAGTATTGTACAGATATTTGGCGGCAGGATAAGTGTCTCCAGTACCCCAGGAAGCGAAACACGAGTTACAGTTAGTTTTAAACTATCAAAATAGTAATCCTGCTTCATCACCGGGGTTTCATTTTTTAATCCACCTAAGACATCACTCCCTAATTTTGCAAAATCAAAAAACTCTGTCGGATTACTTGCAGGCTTACATATTATTTCGTTTATTAAAAAGGTATTGGTCTTCTATCCCCTTCGGGCATTGGTGCCGGACCGCGCTTCCACCGCGGATCCGGAGCGGGACCTCCATTAGGTGGCGGAGGCGGGAACTTTCTCATTTCCTGAAGCTTCGCGTCCAGTCTTGCGGATTGTTCCTTATTCAGCTTAGATTTTAGTTCAATATTCATTGAATCAATTATGACAGACACTTTTTGCATATTATCCTGTCTGATGTTATCCAGCCGGGAATGATATTTCAGGATAATGGTTTCAATTTCTTTCTTTTGATTAGTATCGGGTTTTATCAGGTCTTCGAAAAAATTAATAAAGCCTTGCGGACTCCGCGCCTTTTGTTCAGACTCAAAACGGTGTCTATTTAAAATGCCGTTAAGCTCGAAACCGATAGCAATGCCAATCAGCAGAGTTATAAAAAGTATTATGAATGATTTAATTTTTGGTTTCATAATTTTATTTTTGGATAAATTGTAAAGTTGGATCAAAGGCATTCTCAATATTTGGTTTTGAATACCCCAATAAATTATTCTTCAGACCGCTCGTGCCCATCTGAATATTATATGTCGTCAATATTACCAATACAATAGAAGCGGCAATTGCCACCCTGCTGAATGATAAGGTGATAAGTTCGGCGATACCTGCAGGCTGTCCTGAACGGTTTTTAAGAATTCCCATCATGCGTGTTTCAAAAAATGGCTTAAACTCGCTTTTCGGAATTTCGCTGACCGTGCGGCGAATTGCCCCAATCTGCTTTTGCAGCGTGCGTAGTTCTTTCGAACTCCGCAACGCCTCACGAAGAATTAGTCCTTCCTTTTGGCTAAGACTTCTGTCAAAGCTTTCATAAATCAGTTGTTCAATTTCTTTCTTAATCATAATTAAGCTTATATGGTTCTAAAATTTCTTTTAACATTTTTTGTGCTCTTGAAAGCCTTGATAACACCGTGCCAACAGGTATATCAAGTATTTTTGCTGTTTCCTCGGTGGAGTAATCATCAATTAACCTCAGTACAAGTACTGTGCGGTATTTTGCGTTTAGCTTCTGAATGGACTTCTGAACAATCTCGCATTTTTCATTAATAATATGAAGAGAACTTTCATCTTTTATATCATGTCCTTCTTCAAGCATTCCATCAAATGAAAGAAAGCGCCTGATATTTCTTCTTTTTATCTCATTAAGCGAAAGATTAATAGCGATTCTTGTGATATACGTCCCGACAGATGATTCTCCTCTAAATGTATTTACCCCGTTAAAGAATCTTATGAATACTTCCTGTCCGATATCATCAATATAATCTCCTTTGCCGAGCATTCCGGATATTGTTGAAGCAACCCTGCTCTTATAACGCCTTACTATTTCTGTAAAGGCAGATTGTTCACCGTTGCGGCAACATTCAAGTAGCTCGGTTTCATCAGGATAATATTTTGTAGTAGCGTTCGACAAATACAGTTTCTGTTAGTTTTATATTCACTTCTTAGACAAGAGAGTCTTTGTTTTTATTCCGAGAAAGAAAGAGCAGTTGTAAAATCTTTCTGTGTATAATTTTTGGAATAAAACTAAAAACAGATATGTCTAACTTACAAAAATTGAAAAAAAGGATAAACTGAATCCGTTAAAGGCGCCTTGCCGGCTGATGTTTATTCTTTTGCTTAAATAAATGGACACATCAATAATCATAATGGAGTAATATCATGAACCGGATAATCTTAGCTGTAACATTAATCATTGTATTTGCATTTGCATCTGACATTTTTGCTCAACCCTTCCCGCTGGGGAAAGGACAGATACTGAAGCACTTAAAGAAGGAGCTTAAGCTTGATGACGCTCAGGCTGAAAAGATAAAAGGAATAGTTAAGGTATCTGACCAGAAGCTGAAGGAACTTCGCGACAAAATCGAAACTGCGCGCGAACAGGAAATGGAAGAAATGGATAAGATAATCAGCGAAAGCGACAAGCAGATTTCGAAGGCACTAAACGAAGACCAAAACAAGAAGTTTGAAGAACTTAAGGAACGGCGCGATGAATGCCATCAGGGGATGCCTCCCGCATTTAACGGTCGTGGTGGCGGACATATGAAAGGCGAACTCCCTCCCCGCATGGGTAAATGTCATGAAACAGACAGACCGCAATGCAAAGACATTCCGGAAGACTCCGGACTGTTCTAAAGATACCCTCTCAGCGCGTACAACTCTCGGAAACCATGCGTGGTTCTCCGGGAGTCCATCGCCACGCTCCAAACGTCAAACTCAATCCCCCCTTCTGTCGAAGACAAGAATAATCTTAAGCCTGCCATTTTATTGTAAAGGTAATAAATTATTTTTTTGATAATGCTCTGCTTATGGAAATGATAATTTTTCTAAAATTTCTTCCTTTCCTTAAGAGGCTGATGGAAATTACTTTCGTTATAGAAAAGCTTCTTCTCCCAACTGTAGATTTCATTTATACATACCTGATACTTTTGGCAGATGACCAGCATTGATTCTTTTTTTATCAATAATTCCTTCAAAATATCAAGTTTCTGTCTGGCTGTAAAATTTTGTGATTGTTGCATTTCTAATAATTTCCGTTATTCGCGCCGGCTTATTCATAATAAAAAGCTTAAAAGTCCGGACGCTGAATTGATAATAAAAACCGCTTACTTTGTTAATCCTATATTATACAGCCCATAAATTGTACCAGACAGTAAAATTTTAATCCGGGCTTTTGCGGGTAAAATATTCCTGATTTTAACTTATTTAACTTATGTTATGCAGAATTCATCCGGACTATGATTTGTGTGGGTTATATGATAACGCAGGATTTCTAAATATCTCTGACCTTTGATTTTTTCATTTACACAAAAATATTTACACTCTCAGGCTCTATCCTGCCCTGTCTGTGGAATCCGTGTAATCCTTATCGAATCTCATAATCTTAATCATACTCATTTTTAAAGCGAGTAAGATTAAGAAAAACATCGTTGCTGTGGTTCTCGGAGAACCACGTTTGGTTCTCAGAGAACCACGTTTGGTTCTCAGAGAACCACGTTTGGTTCTCGGAGAACCGCGTTTGGTTCTCGGAGAACCACGTTTGGTTCTCGGAGAACCACGCGAGGCTCTATCCTCTCCCCGATGCTGTCAGGTTAAGGTTTAAAACATTTATTACTTTTATTACGCCCTGGTGGGGCTTTAGGTTGTGCGGTGGGTATTCATTTTTCACAGGGCGATTGCCCTGTGCTATTATATTTCGCCCTTTCAGGGCTAATACAGCCTTGCAACCTGCAAGGGCGCAATATGGCGTTAACCTGACAGCATTGGAGGCAAAGATAAAGGCAAAGTAAAACACGATATATCCCGCGGGGTTCTCTTTGCCTTTATTTCTGCCTTTACCTGTCCAATGACCTGCGTTATCATAAAAATCATCAGAATCAAAAGAATCACAGTTCTGACAATTTTGCGTAATATGAGTAAGATTAAGAAAAACACCGATAACTCTCTCCCTGCCCTGGTCCGTGGAATCCGTTAATACAATAAATCCGGGTATATTATTGCATATTCATAAGTAAAAAACTATATTTGGAAAAGACACTAAATAATTCCTATGGATAAAGACAAACAGATAAAGTACTGGCTTACCGGCGCTGAGCACGATTGGGAAACTGCAGGGGACATTTATGATTCAGGTAAGAATTTTCATTTTTGTCTGTTCCTGTGTCATCTGGTAATTGAAAAACTGCTGAAAGCTCTGGCTGTAAAAGCAATTAATGATTTTCCTCCAAAAACTCATAATTTATTACGGCTGGCAGAGCTTGCCGGACTTCAGATTACACCTGATGATATAAAATTGCTTGAGGAGCTAAATAAATTCCAGATGGATACGCGTTACCCTGATGAAAAATTCACTCTGTATAAAATGGCTACACTTGAATTTACTACTGAACGAATATTAAAAATAGAGATGTTTAGAAAATGGCTGATATCCCAAATATTGAAATAATCGAGACAGTAACTCGTTATTTACTGCGCGTTAATGAGAAGTTTAATATCGAGAAAGCTTATATTTTCGGTTCTTATGCAAAAGGAACCGCTAATACAGAGAGCGATATTGATATTGCTCTTATATCTTCTGCTTTCAGCGGCAACAGTTTCTATGATAATGTCGAAGCCGGGATACTGACCTGGGGTATTGACGCCCGGATTGAACCGGTAGCATTCAGACCTGAAGACTTTAATATGCAGAGTATCCTTGCCTCAGAAATCATTAAAACAGGAGTTGAGCTTAAAATTATCTGAATATTGCACTAAGGCAAAGTAAAACACAATATATCCCGCGGGGTTCTCTTTGCCTTTATCTCTGCCTTTACCTGCCTAATGACCTTGCGTTATCATAAAAATCATCATAATCAAAAGAATCACAGTTCTGACAATTTTGCGTAATATGATGTAAGATTAAGAAAAACATCGTTACTGTGGTTCTCTGAGCATGACGCGCGGTTCTCGGAGAACCACGTTTGGTTCTCGGAGAACCACGTTTGGTTCTCGGAGAACCACGTTT